>NZ_JBHUWC010000058.1:0-20774 GCF_042670225.1 Isoptericola sp. NPDC057191
CTCCGGGGCCGGGCCGAGGACGGGCTGGGGGCGTGAGCCCCGCGGGTCAGGCGACGGTGGCGTCGACGGTCACGTCGACGTTGCCGCGCGTGGCGTTCGAGTAGGGGCACACCTGGTGGGCACCGGCCACGAGCGCGTCCGCGGTCGCCTGGTCGACGCCGCTCATCTCGGCGTGCAGCGCGACGGCGAGGCGGAACCCGCCCTCCGGCGTGGGCAGGACCGAGACCTCCGCGACCACGGCAGAGTCCGCCATGGGCGCCTTCTCGCGCCGGGCGACGAGCTTCAGCGCCGAGTGGAAGCACGCGGCGTACCCGGCGGCGAAGAGCTGTTCCGGGTTGGTGGCACCGCCGGCGCCACCCATCTCCTTGGGGATCGCGAGGTCGACGTCGAGCAGCCCGTCGTCGGACCGGGAACGCCCGTCCCGTCCGTCTCCGGTGGCGGTGGCGACCGCGGTGTACAGCGCGCTCATGGGGACCTCCTGATCGGGCCGACGGCGTCGGCCCCGTTGGTAGAGTTACTAGTTCGTCGACTAGATCACGCGGTGCCCGTTGCCGCAAGCACCCGGCGACGACGCGTCCCGGCCGGACGGCATGAGAGGTTGGAGCGATGAGAACGACGCAGGCCGGGACCGAGGCCCCGGGAGCCCGCCCCGAGCGGCGCGGGCGGGTGCGCGAGCGGATCCTCGAGGCGGGGAGCCGGCTGTTCTACGCGGACGGGATCAGGGCCGTGAGCGCCGACAAGGTCATCGCCGCGGCCGGCGTGTCCAAGGTCACGTTCTATCGGCACTTCCCCGGCAAGGACGATCTCGTCGTCGCCTACCTGGATGCGATCGGCGAGGAGGAGCGCGCCCTGCTCGCCCGGCTGCGGGCGGAGCACGAGAGCGACCCGGCCGGGACGCTCGCCGCGCTGGCGCAGGCGCTCGGGGCCGTGGCGACCGGCCCGCAGTTCCGCGGCTGCGCGTTCGTCAACGCCGGGGCCGAGTACGCCGACCCCGCGCACCCGGTGCGCCAGGCCGTGGCGCGGCACCGCGCGCGGTACGCGGAGTTCTTCGCCGACGTGGCGCGCGACGCCGGCGCGGACGACCCCCGGGCCGTCGCCGCGGAGCTCATGATGCTGCGGGACGGTGCCATGGTGTGCGGCGACGTGGACGACGAGGTCGTCGTCGCTCCCCGGCTCGCGGCTGCGTTCGCCGCCGTGCTGGCGCTGCACCGGCCCGCCACGACGGGGGGCTGACGCGGCGCCGTCGGGCAGGACCCGCCCGACCTGAGAGAATCGGGCACCATGAGCACCGAACGCCGCGGCGGGAGCCGCCGCACCAGCCGCCCGCAGGGACCCGCCGCACAGCGCCCGCAGCGCCCCCGCAAGGCCGCCCCCCGGCGGCCCGCCCCCCGATCGGACGAGCCGGACCGTGACGTCCACGTGGCGGACGGCGTCCGCCTGCAGAAGGTGCTCGCGCAGGCGGGGCTCGGGTCGCGCCGCAAGTGCGAGGACCTGATCGCCGAGGGGCACGTCGAGGTGGACGGGGTGCTCGTCACCGAGCTCGGCGTCCGCGTCGACCCTGCCACCGCCGTCGTGCACGTGGACGGGATGCGGGTCCAGCTGGACGCCTCGAAGGTGACGATCGCCCTCAACAAGCCGCTCGGCGTGGTGTCGACGATGAGCGACCCGGACGGCCGCCCGACGCTCGCGGACCTCGTGCGGGACCGCCCCGAGCGCCTGTTCCACGTCGGTCGCCTCGACGCCGACAGCGAGGGCCTGCTGCTGCTCACCAACGACGGCGAGCTCGCGAACCGGCTCGCGCACCCGCGCTACGAGATCCGCAAGACCTACCTCGTGACCGTGACCGGCGGCGAGTTCTACCCGCGCCACGGCAAGCAGCTGACCGACGGGGTCGAGCTCGAGGACGGGATCGCCCGCGCGGACAAGGTGCGCGTCGTCGACTCCGTGCCGGGCGAGACGATGCTCGAGGTCGTGCTCCACGAGGGCCGCAACCGCATCGTGCGCCGCATGCTCGACGCCGTCGGATTCCCGGTCACGCGCCTGGTGCGGACCCGGATCGGCCCGATCGCGCTGGGTGACCTGCGGGTCGGGCGCACGCGGGTGCTCGGTCGCACCGAGCTCGGCACCCTGATGCGCGACGTCGACATGTGACGTCGCCGCACCCGTCCTCCCGTCCAGCAGACACCGCGCGGCATCCCGCGCGACAACAGAAGGTGAGCTCACACGTGGTCGTCATCGCCGTCGACGGTCCCTCCGGGTCCGGAAAGTCCAGCGTCTCGAAGGCGGTGGCCGCCCGGCTCGGGCTGGCCTACCTCGACACGGGGGCGATGTATCGCGCCGCGACGCTGTGGTGCGTCGAGGGCGGCACCGACCTGGCCGACCAGGCCGCGGTCGCGGAGGCGGTGCGCACCATGCCGCTGGAGATGGGGGTGGACCCCGCGGCGCCCACCGTGCACCTGGACGGTCGCGACGTCGCCGAGGCGATCCGCACCACCGAGGTCTCCACGGCCGTGTCCCAGGTCGCCACCAACCTGGAGGTCCGTGCGGAGCTGCGGCGGCGCCAGCGCGACGCGATCGAGGCGGAGAGCGCACCCGACGGCTTCTCCGGTGGCCAGGGCATCGTGGCCGAGGGCCGCGACATCACGACCGTCGTCGCGCCGGACGCCGACGCCCGCGTGCTGCTCACCGCGAGCGAGGAGGCGCGCCTGCGCCGGCGGTCGCTCGAGGTGCACGGCGCGGCCGACGCCGGCGCCGTCGAGGCCACCCGCGACCAGGTGCTGCGGCGCGACCGCGACGACTCGACCGTGAGCCAGTTCCAGGTCGCGGCGGACGGCGTCGTGACCGTCGACTCGTCGGACCTCGACTTCGACCAGACGGTCGACGCGGTCCTCGCCGTGGTGGCCCAGGTCACCGCCTGACGGCCTCGCCCGCCGGTCGTCCCGGTGGCCCGAGGGCACGGTGACGGGCGTCTCGTTCGTGACACGCCGCTCGGCCTGGGAGAATGGTGCCCATGACCTCTCCCGCCGACGGCTCCGTGCCCGCTGCCGAGCCCACCGACGACCCCACCACCGCGCCCGCCCCCGCGGCCGCTGCGGAGGCCGCGGAGGAGCCTGAGCTCGACGCCGTGGCCGAGGTCCTCGAGTCCGACGCGGACGACGAGGCGCGCGAGCGCGCCCTGCGTGCCGGGCTGGAGGACTTCGACCTCGACGAGTCCGACCGCGCCCTGCTGGACGCCGAGTGGGACGAGGACGACCTCGGACCGGGCGAGGCGCCGCTGCCGGTGCTCGCCGTCGTCGGCCGCCCGAACGTCGGCAAGTCGACGCTGGTCAACCGCATCCTCGGCCGCCGCGAGGCCGTCGTCGAGGACACCCCGGGCGTCACGCGCGACCGCGTCAGCTACCCCGGCGAGTGGGCGGGTCGCGAGTTCGTCCTGGTGGACACCGGCGGCTGGGAGGTCGACGTCGCCGGCATCGAGTCGAAGGTCGCCGACCAGGCCGAGGTCGCGGTCGGCCTGGCCGACGCCGTGATCTTCGTCGTGGACTCGACGGTCGGTGCGACGTCGACCGACGAGCGCGTCGTCGAGCTGCTGCGCCGGTCGGGCAAGCCCGTCGTGCTGTGCGCCAACAAGGTCGACGGCCCGTCCGGCGAGGCGGACGCCGCCTACCTGTGGGCCCTCGGGCTGGGGGAGCCGCACCCCGTGTCCGCGCTGCACGGGCGTGGCACCGGCGACCTGCTGGACGCCGCGATGAAGGTGCTGCCCGAGGTGTCCGAGCACGGCGAGCTGCGGCCTGCCGGTCCGCGCCGCGTGGCGCTCGTCGGTCGCCCTAACGTCGGCAAGTCGTCGTTGCTGAACAAGATCGCGGGCGCCGAGCGTGTCGTCGTCGACGAGATCGCCGGCACCACCCGCGACCCTGTCGACGAGCTCGTCGAGATCAAGGGTGTGCCGTACTGGTTCGTCGACACGGCGGGTATCCGCCGGCGCGTGCACCAGACGCGCGGCGCGGACTTCTACGCCTCCTTGCGCACCCAGGCGGCGATCGAGAAGGCCGAGGTCGCGGTGGTGCTCGTCGACGCCTCCGAGCCGATGACCGAGCAGGACACGCGCGTCATCTCGCAGGCCGTCGACGCCGGGCGCGCCCTCGTCATCGCGTACAACAAGTGGGACCTCATGGACGAGGACCGCCGCCCGTACCTCGAGCGTGAGATCGAGAAGGACCTGGTCCAGGTGCAGTGGGCGCCGCGCGTCAACGTGTCGGCCCGTACCGGCTGGCACACCGACCGGCTCACCCGCGCGCTCGAGACGTCGCTCCAGTCCTGGGACACCCGGATCCCGACCGGACGTCTCAACGCGTTCCTCGGCGAGCTCGTGGCCGCGCACCCGCACCCCCTGCGCGGCGGCAAGCAGCCGCGCATCCTGTTCGGCACGCAGGCGTCCACGCGCCCGCCGCGCTTCGTCATCTTCGCGACGGGCTTCCTGGAGGCCGGGTACCGCCGGTTCATCGAGCGTCGCCTGCGCGAGACGTTCGGCTTCGAGGGCTCGCCGATCGAGATCAGCGTGCGCGTGCGGGAGAAGCGGCGGCGGTGACGCCCCGGTGAGCCGTCCGTGAGTCGCCGATGAGCGCTGCCCCGCTCGCCCGGAGGGGTCGCCTGCTGCGCCTCGGCGCGGCGCGCGACACCTCCGCCGTGCGGCACCTGGTCACGTTCCTCGTGGTGAGCGTGGCCACGGTGCTGGTCACGCGGTTCCTGCTCGCCGTCTCGGGCTACCCGCAGGTGGGCGGCGGCGAGCTGCACGTGGCGCACGTCCTGTGGGGCGGCCTCGGCATGGCGCTCGCGGTGGTGGTGCTGCTCTCGTGGGTGGGGCCGGCGCTGCGTTCGCTGGGGGCGATGCTCGGCGGGGTCGGCTTCGGCCTGTTCGTCGACGAGATCGGCAAGTTCGTCACCTCCGACAACGACTACTTCTACGCGCCGACGGCGGCGCTCATCTACGCGGTCGTCGTGGTCCTGGTGCTCCTCGTCGAGGCGCTGCACGGGCGGCGGGCGCACCACCCCGCGGAGTACCTGGCCGTCGCCACCGACCGTGCCGTCGCCGGGGTCGCGGGCGGGTTCACCGACGCCGAGCGCGAGGAGGCCCGAGGCCTCGTCGCCCGCGGCCGCGGGGAGCCCGGCGCGGACGAGGTGTCCGCCCTGGTCGAGGCCGTGCCGCGCGACGACGTGGCGGTACCGGACCTGGTGCGCGTCCTCGTACGGCGCGCGTCCGGATGGTTCGCCGAGGCGCTGGAGCACCGGTGGGCGGCGGCGGTCGTCGTCGTCGCCGTGCTGGGCACCGCGACGTCGTCGCTGGTCGTCGGGCTCCGCGTCCTGACCGGGGGAGTCGACGTCCCGGGCTGGGTCGGCGTGGGCATCCTCGCGGCCGTGGTGGCGACGGTGGCGTGCGTCGTGCGGGGAGTCCTCGTCGGGTCCGGCGACCACCGGGGCGGGGCGGTGTGGGTGCGACGCGGCGTGCTCGTGAGCCTGCTCGTCACACAGCTCCTGGCATTCCGGGCGGTGCAGTGGGCGGCGGTGTCCGGGCTGGTCGTGGACCTGCTGGTGCTGGCGGCGCTCGGGGTCGCGCTCGGCCGGGACGACGACCTGCGCACCGCTCGCGGGACGACACGCTGACCGGTGGCCGCCGGGTGACGTGCGCCACCCGCGCTTGCCAGGAGGCGGCGCCGCGTGGCACGGTCGTCGGTGACGAGCGAACTTGCTCGCGTGCTCTGGGGTCGGTGAAATTCCGAGCCGGCGGTGAAAGTCCGCGACCCGGTCACAGCCTGTGACCGGTTGACCAGGTGGAACTCCTGGACCGACGGTCAAAGTCCGGATGGGAAGCGCACGCGACGGCTCCCCGTCCGGTCCGTCCCCGGCCCTCGTGGGCCGACGCCACCCCGCGTGGCGTCGCGCGGACCGGCCGGTCGCGAGCACGTCCGACCCTGCCTTCCTGCACCCCGGGGTCCGCGACCGGACGACAGGGGCAGGACACATGGAACAGCCGCAGGCAGAGTCCCCGACGACGCGCGCCGGCGCGACCGGGGCCGATGCCACCGGGGCGGAGCGGGCCGCGATGCGGCGGGCGCTCGAGCTCGCCGCGCGGATCCCCCCTCGGGGCCCCAACCCCCGCGTGGGCTGCGTGCTGCTGGACGCGGACGGCGCGACCCTCGCCGAGGGCTTCCACCACGGCGCCGGCACGCCGCACGCCGAGGTCGAAGCGCTGCGCGCCGCCGTCGGCCGGCTCGGGCCGGCCGCCGCGCGCGGTGCGACCGCCGTCGTCACCCTCGAGCCCTGCAACCACCACGGGCGCACCGGCCCGTGCGTCGACGCCCTCCTGGACGCGGGAGTCCGGCGCGTCGTGCACGCGCAGCACGACCCCAACCCTGCCGCCTCGGGCGGCGCCGCGCGCCTGCGCGCCGCCGGCGTCGACGTCGTCGGCGGGGTCCTGACCGACGAGGCACGCGCGCTCAACGACAGCTGGACCCGCGCGCTCGAGCTCGGCCGGCCCCTGGTGACCTGGAAGGTCGCGAGCACCCTGGACGGGCGTGCCGCGGCCGCCGACGGCACCTCGCGCTGGATCACGGGCCGGGCAGCGCGGCACGACGTGCACCGCCTGCGCGCCGCCTCGGACGCCGTCATGGTCGGCACCGGCACGGCCCTGGTCGACGACCCGGACCTCGGCGTGCGCCACGCACCCCTGACGGGCCCGCAGCCCGCGCGCGTCGTCGTCGGGCTCCGCGAGCTGCCGGCGTCGTCACGGCTCGCACGCGCCGCGGCCGCCGGCGAGACCGTGGCCCAGCTGCGCACCCACGACCCGCACGAGGTGCTGGAGCAGCTCTGGTACCAGGAGCACCGGCGCGTGCTGCTGGAGGGCGGCCCCGCGCTGGCCGCCGCGTTCTGGCGCGCCGGCCTGGTCGACGAGGTCGTCGCCTACGTCGCGCCCGCGCTCCTGGGCGTCGGCGCCTCCGCCGTCGCCGACCTCGGGATCGGCACCATCGCCGACGCCGCCCGCCTCGACCTGATCGACGTGACCGTCCTGCCCCAGGACCCCGCCGACCCCACCGACACCCCCACCGTGCGGCTCACCCTGCGGCCGCGGAAGGAGCGCTGAACCATGTTCACCGGCATCGTGGAGGAGCTCGGCACCGTCGTCTCCGTGCGTGAGCACGCGGACGGCGCCCGCATCACCCTCGCCGCGGACACCGTCCTGGCGGGCACCCGGGACGGCGACTCGATCGCCGTCGACGGCTGCTGCCTGACCGTCGCGGCGACCGGCGAGCGCGACGGTCGCCGCACCTGGACCGCCGACCTCATGGCCGAGACCCTCCGGCGCACCAGCCTGGGCGAGCGGCGACCCGGCGACGAGGTCAACCTCGAGCGGGCGCTCGCGGCCGACGGGCGGTTCGGCGGGCACGTCGTGCAGGGCCACGTGGACGGCGTCGGGACGGTGCTCGCCCGGACGCCCGGCACGCAGTGGGAGGTCGTGGAGATCGCGCTGCCCGCAGACCTGGCCCGGTATGTCGTGGCGCAGGGCTCCGTCGCGGTCGACGGCGTGAGCCTCACCGTGGTGAGCGTCGGAGATGCCTCGTTCACCGTGAGCCTCATCCCCGAGACGCGGGCGCGCACCACCCTCGGCCACCGAGCCGTGGGGGAGAAGGTCAACCTGGAGGTCGACGTGCTCAGCAAGTACGTGGAGCGCCACCTCGCCCACGGCCTGGCCGCCACGGCAGGGGCGGCGCTGTGAGCGCCGCCGTCGACCGGGTCGCGCGCGCCGTCGCCGACGTCGCCGCCGGCCGGCCCGTCGTCGTCGCCGACGACGCCAGCCGCGAGAACGAGGGCGATCTCATCTTCGCCGCCGACGCCGCCACCCCGGAGCTCATGGGCTTCCTGGTGCGGCACAGCAGCGGCCTCGTGTGCGTGGGCCTGGCGGGCGAGATCCTCGACCGGCTCGGGCTGCCGCTCATGGTCGAGACGAACCAGGACGCCTTCCGGACCGCCTACACGGTGACCGTGGACGCCGCCGCCGGCGGCACGACCGGCATCTCCGGCGCCGACCGAGCGCGCACCGCCCGGCTGCTCGCCGACCCGGCGTCGGCGCCCGCCGACCTGACCCGGCCGGGGCACGTGCTCCCGCTGCGCGCCCGGCCCGGCGGGGTGCTGGAGCGGCGTGGGCACACCGAGGCCGCCGTCGACCTCGCGCGCCTCGCCGGGCGCGGCGCGGCGGGCGTGCTCGCCGAGCTCGTGCACGACGACGGCACGATGATGCGGCTCCCGGCGCTGCGCGAGTTCGCCGCCGCCCACGACCTCACCCTGATCAGCGTGGCCGACCTCGCCGCCTACCGGAAGGCCACGGAGATGCTGGTCGAGCGGGTCGCCGTCACCACCCTGCCCTCCCGGCACGGCGAACTCACCGCCGTCGCGTACCGGGACACCCGCACCGGCGACGAGCACGTGGCCCTCGTGGCCGGCCCCCTGGACGCCCTCGCGGACCCGGCCGGGGCGCCGGTCCTGACGCGCGTGCACTCCGAGTGCCTGACCGGTGACGCGTTCGGCAGCCTGCGCTGCGACTGCGGTCCCCAGCTCGACGAGTCGCTGCGGCGGGTCGTCGCGGCCGGGCGCGGCGTCGTCGTCTACCTGCGCGGGCACGAGGGGCGAGGTATCGGCCTGGCCGCCAAGCTCGCCGCCTACGCGCTGCAGGACGCCGGCCGGGACACCGTCGACGCCAACCTCGACCAGGGGCTGCCCGCCGACGCCCGCGACTACACCGCCGCCGCGCACGTGCTGCGCGACCTCGGCGTGCCGCGCGTCCGCCTGCTCACGAACAACCCCGCCAAGGTCGACGGCCTCGTCGCCGGGGGAGCGGACGTCGTCGAGCGCGTGCCGCTCGCCCTGCCAGCCCACCCGCGCACCCTCGGCTACCTGCGCACCAAGCGTGACCGCATGGGCCACGACCTGCCGCACCTCACCGACACCCTGCACGACGCACCGACCGGAGGAGCTCCGATGCACCGCACCCCGACCACGCCCGCCCCGATCGCCGCCGGGGCGACCCGATGAGCGGCGCCGGCGCCCCCGCCGTCGCCCCCGTGGACTGCTCCGACCTGCGCGTGGCCGTCGTCGCCGCGAGCTGGCACCAGGTCGTCATGGACGGCCTCCTCGACGGCGCCCTGCGGGCGTGCGCCGACCACCAGGTCGCCGAGCCCCGGGTCGTGCGCGTGCCGGGCTCGTTCGAGCTTCCCGTGGCCGCGCAGGCGCTCGCGGCGGCCGGGTACGACGCCGTCGTCGCGCTGGGCGTCGTGATCCGCGGCGGCACGCCGCACTTCGACTACGTGTGCGCCGCCGCGACCGACGGGCTCAACCGCGTGGCCCTCGACCACACGGTGCCCGTCGGCTTCGGGCTCCTGACCTGCGACGACGAGCAGCAGGCCCTCGACCGCGCCGGGCTGGCCGGATCCCACGAGGACAAGGGGTACGAGGCCGCGGCCGCTGCCCTCGCCACTGCGCGCGTGCTCGGCGAGGTCCGTGACTGTCCGCTGACCGGTGCCCGCGTCGATGCAGGAGCAGTGTCCGACCTGGGGTAGTATTTCGGTCGGCCCTCCGGGGTGGCACCACGGTGCCACGTTGACGGGCCGACGGGCTGTGGCGCAGCTTGGTAGCGCACTTGACTGGGGGTCAAGGGGTCGCAGGTTCAAATCCTGTCAGCCCGACGTAAAAGTCCTGGTGAGAGATGGTTTCTCACCAGGACTTCGTCGTTTTCAGAGCACCACGTGTCCAAAAAGTGTCCAAGAACGATGCGAGCGGTGGTCGAAGTGCTGCTGGGGGTCGGCACAGTCGTCGTCGATGGGGAACTCGGGCAGGCGCAGGTGTCCGTCGATGCCCATGCCGTCGACCTCGATGCGCTCGGCCAGGGCGACCGTGTTGGCGCAGGCTTCGGCCCACCACTCGTCGTCGCGGACGGCGTACATCTCCTCAGTGCTGCGCACCCAGCAGCCGTGGCCGCTGAAGGCGAAGCGGTTCTCGCGAGGGGTCAGCAGGTCGCTTGGGAGACGACATGCAAAGACGCAGGATCGTGCTCGGGTTCGTCGGGGCGGTGGCCCTGAGCACCGCTGCGCTCAGTTCGGCCAGCGGAGGAGAAGTTCCCCGGCAGCCAACGACGCTTCAGCCGCGGCGGCAGCCGCGTACGCCGAGACCAACGATGTCAGCCTGCAGGAGGCCCAGGATGCCGTGGCGGACCAGGAGGCCGTGACGGCGGCGCTGGCCGATCTGGGTGTGAGCCTGGGTGCGGACGCCGATGTCTGGATCGAGCAGATCGGTGATGCGCAGGAGGTGAACGTCCGGACGCAGGACCTGTCAATCGCCAATGCGCTTTCTAGCCTGGACCTCAGCGCTTCCACAGAAGTGACGACCATCGACGAGCCTCCGATCGCTGTTCAGGTCCCCGCGCTCGACGCCACTCTCGAAGAGTCTGTGCGCGAGTTCGCCCCGGACGTGCAGGGGGTCTACGTGCGAACCGAGGACGGAGCGCTCGTAGTGGAGACGGAAGGGGAGAGCGCCGACGTTGACCTCGACGCGATGGCCGAGTCCACCGGGTTCCCTCAGGTTGTAACCGAGCAGGTCGGCACGATGAGAGACGACGCGATCACTGCCCGCGGTGGCGTGGGAATGGCCACGTGCACTGCCGGGTTCCCTGCCACGTACCAGGGCACTAAGGGAGTCGTCTCGGCAGCGCACTGTGGCACCTCGCAGAACCTCTACACCAATACCGCGGGCACTGGTGCGTACGTCAGCACCGTTCGGGCGACTCAGCGTCATGGCGCCACGGCCGACATCGGCTACTACCGCATGCCAACTGGCAACTACCTTTCCAGTTCGTTCTTTGGTTCCTCCGCGTCGAGCGCTACGACATTGGGCGGGGCGGTCGATGTCCCGAAGGGTGCCACGGTGTGTCACCGGGGCAAGACCACGGGCTGGTCATGCGGCAAGATCACGTCGCTCTCCTACAAGCCGACGTACGATAACGCTTGTAACGGATCGCCGTGTGAGGCCGTGTTCGTGCAGGTAGCGGACGCAGAAACCAAGGGGGGCGACAGCGGTGGCCCATGGGTCTCAGGGAGGAGCCCGGTCGGCATCCACAAGGGGAGTGGTGGCGGGCTTGCGATCTACTCCAAGATCAGCAGGCTCCCCTCAGGCGTCGCGCTCTACTACTGAGTGAGAGGCAGGAACGATGAGGGGACGAAGTCTTGCGACGGCCCTGGTGTTGGTCGCGGCCGGGGTGACCGTCGCGGCGTGCGGGTCCGAGTCGCCCGGCTCTGGGGCCGGGTCCGCCGCCGCCTATGCCCGTTACAAGCCCTCGGAACCTGGGGGTGACGCGGCGTTGCTCAACGGTACGGTCCGGATAAGCGACGGGTGCCTCGTTGTGGAGCAATCCGACAACGGAACGGTCTACACGCCGATCTTCCCCGACGGGTACAAGATCCCAGCGGACGGTGACGTAGTGGCGCTTGGAGGCGGGGCGGCTGACGCTTGGCCGAAGATCACCGAGGCTGACAGCAACGGATGTGACACAGCGCCGTTCTGGTTGGTGGTCGCAGGCAGCTAGAGCGTTCCGCGGCAGCAAGGGGGAGGACCGGGCGTCGTGACGCCGGGTCCTCCCTTAGCTGCTATCTGGACAAAGCAAGCAGGTGGCTGACAGCTCGCGAAGAACCCCCGGTCGGTGCGCGCGACACCAGCGGGGAGCGGGCACGTCACGCCGATGCCGTGTGCCACAGTCACCTCAATGAACAGCCTGCTCGACATCGCTGTGTTCGACACGGCATGGCCGACTCAGTGGCCTGAGTCTCGACCCATAGGTCATGAGCTCGCGAAGGCCGTCGTCGCCGCGGCGGACACGGGCCTCACTCAGACCGGGTCGGGCGACAAGACCATCATCGAGCAGGACGAAACGGACGCGGCGGGCACTGAGCGACGCCTGGGGCCTGCCCCCGGTTCGTCAGCATTGCGCTTGGCGCCCCCTACGCCGCTGATCGCCGCCGTGGCACATTCGGGTGCTCGTTGTCGGTCGGCACGAGTTGAATGGCCCCAGCACCAGCGATCCCGACGTCCGGCGGGACGATGCGATCTAGCGAGGGGGCACCGTGCCTGAGAGCCGGCACAAGTACTTGTATGAGCGCCTCGGCGACCATGAATTCCAGCAGCTCGTCAACGCGCTCATGGTCGGTCAGTTTCCCGACTACGTCCCGATGGCGCTGCGCCAGGCCGACGGGGGCCGGGACGGCATCCGCAAAAACGAGGCTGGCAAGGTGCTGGTGTACCAGGTCAAGTGGTCGGTCAACGGCAAGGAGAAGGATCCGGTCTCGTGGCTCGACGCTGTCGTCAGGTCCGAGGGGACGAGCCTGCGACGGCTCGCTGAACAAGGTGTCCGGCGCTACACCCTGGTCACCAACGTGCCCAGCACGGCGAAGCCCGACGTCGGCACGTACGACAGGCTCGACAAGCTGTTGGAAGAGCATGCTGAAGCCTTCGGCTTCGAGCAGATGAGCTGCATCTGGCGCGACTCGCTGGACGCGATGGTCGACAACGCACCGACCGAGACGAAGTGGGCCTACGCCGAGATGCTGGCGGGCTGGGACCTGATCCGGTACCTCATCGACGAGCAGGCGGGTGTCGCCAAGGACAGAGGTCTGCGCGACCTGGTCCGCAAGGTCGCGGCCTCCCAGTGGGAGGACGACAGCACGGTGAAGTTCTCCCAGTCCGACGTCGACCGGCAGAGGGTTGTCGACCTGTTCGTCGACGTCACCGCCGAGCGCGTGCACACCGCGGCCCCCAAGGTCGGTCAGGCGCTGACGGCGATCGGGGGCGCCGCCGCCTACCTCATGCGCTCATCCGCACCGTTCACCCTCGTCCGCGGTGCGCCGGGCCAGGGCAAGTCGACGCTGAGCCAGTATGTGTGCCAGGCGCACCGGGCTTCGTTCTTGCCCGAGGCAGAACGTCCCTCCGCCCTGCCGCGCCTGGCAGACCCGCGCTTCCCCGTCCGCGTCGACCTGAGCGACTACGCCCTGTGGCTCGCCGGCGCCGACGTCCTGGACGACGAAGACGATGACCGCGAGCCTTCGCGCGGAACGGCGAGGCGCGGGGACCGTGCGACGGTCGAGTGCTTCCTCGCCGACGTGCTGACCCATGAGAGCGGAGGCTCAGCGGTCACCGCGGACGACGTCCAGGCCATCTTCGGCCGGGTGCCCAGCCTCGTGGTGCTGGACGGCCTCGACGAGGTCGGCAGCCCTGCCGTACGAGGCAAGGTCGTCAAGGAGATCGACAAGTTCGTCGCGCGCGGCAAGAGCTACACGGTCCCGCCGACTGGACAGCCAACTGGACAGCCAACTGGACAGCCAACTGGACAGCCAACTGGACAGCCACGCATCCCTGACCGCGGCCTTCCACGAGGTTTCGTGACCCTCCTCCGGTGTGCGTGAGTGCAGGTCGGGCGCGCCACACTCCGTTGCGTTCGGCATCGTCGCGACTCGCGCTCGGTATACCTGGGGGTCAGGGGGTCGCAGGTTCAAGTCCTGTCAGCCCGACCAGCACACGACGAGAGGCTCGGACCGCAAGACGGTCCGAGCCTCTTGTCGTTCCGGTGGATCGCTCCGCGGAACGTTCGCGACCCGGGGGCCGAGCGCGCCGTCGGGTTCGACGATGTCGGCCGGCCGATCACTCGAGAGGTTGGATGCGGTCGAACTCGCCTTGCATCGGAACTGAGCTGACCGCGCGAGACACCAGAGAGACCAGGAGCAGGACGACGAACACGCCGACGGGCACGAGGATCGCCACCACGTAGCCGCCGTGCTTGAGCAAGAGTCCGGCGACTGCCGGACCGATCGCTCCCGCGACGGAAGTTGCGAGCCCTTCGATGGAAAGCACGCGCCCGCGAATCCTGTCGGGGATCAGCAGAGCGACGAACGATCCCTGCATCGCGTTGAGCGGTATCAGCGGCAAGGATGCCAACAGCGCCAGCGCAGCAGTCGCCCACACGTTCTGAGTCAGCGACACGGCCAGGAAGGCGATGCCGATGATGATCAGCGACAGCCGGATGATGCGCCCACCAGTCAACGTGCGTGTCAGCGCACCCAGTGCGAGCCCGCCCAGGAGGACTCCCACCCCCTGGACCGTCTGGATGAGGCCGATCTGCCAAGGCGGCGTGCCGATCTGCTGCTGGTTCAGCAGGATCGCCATCCCGGTGGCACCGAGAGCGAAGTTGACCCCGAGGACCAGCAGGATCAAGGTGCGGGGCTGTGCCCAGCGCACCAGCCACCTGAGCCCGGCGGACAGCGCGACATCGTCGGGGCTGGAGCCTTCTCCAGGCTGCGGGCGGAGGTCCGCACGCAGCGCAGCGCCCGCGCCGGCCTGCCCGAGTCGCAGGATCGACGTCACGAAGAACGGCAGGGCGGGAGCCAGCCCAAAGAGAAGCCCAGACAGCGGGGAGGCGCCGAGCTGGATCGCCGCGTCGCGCGACTGGTTGGCTGCGGAAGCGCTCGGAAGCAGATCCTTCGTCACGATCTGAGGAAGAACCACGTCGGTGATGGTCGCAAAGATCCCGCCGACGAGCCCGCCGACCGCGGCAAAGACCAGCAGCGAAACGGTCGACAGCAGATCCATGAACGCCAGCACGGCCAAGGCGCCATAGACGATGCTTGCGGACAGGCCCGCAAGAATCAGAAGGCGGCGACGGTCGACACGGTCCGCCAGGTACCCGCCCGGGAGTGTCGACAGGCCTTGCGACAAGGCCGACACGGCACCGACAAGGCCGGCGGTCGCAGTGTCTCCCGTGACATGGAACGCCAGGAGGCTGAAAGCGAAGATGCCGATGAACAGGCCTGCTTGGGAAAATGTGTCGCCGATGAACCATGCACGGTAGTCGCGACCGCGCCAAAGCCGCCGACCAGCGCCCTGGTCCTGAGGCCCTTCCTCTGCACCCGCCATGCGGGGTGGTGCTGACCCCGTCGCGGCGGATTCATTCGCCGGCACGTTCAGAGCGTCCTCCGCATCTCTCATCACAGGGGCGCCACGTCGAAGATATAGTCATACTGCGGATCGGCGCTGCCGCAGGTCGGGCATCCAGGTTCGACATCCCACTCCATGACGGTGCCGATCTGCCCGCTCAGGTAGTCGACCTCCATCTGCCGCGCCACGGCGAAAGGTTCTGCGTAGCCAGTGATCAGCCGCACGACCTCATCAACTCCGTAGGACGTAAGACGCTGCGCGTGCGGCGAGATCACACCGGTGGCGGCGTGGCGCGACGGATTCATCAGCGCTCTGAACTGCGGCAGAAAATCGTTGCTGTTGATCTCGTCGTAGATGTGCAAGCAGTCCATGCACCCCGATGCACCGGGGACGACTGAGAACATCCTGCCTCGCGTGTGCTGACTCAAGAGCGTCACGGCAGGAACGCCCAGGCGAACCGCAACCGCATTGACCCGTCGCTGGGCGGTGAATGGAGGCTCGTCGATGGTGCACAGGAGGCATGACGCTCCTCCTGACGCTTCAACGGCCCAATCGACATCGTCGACCCACGTGTCATGGCCCTCCACGACGGTGTCGGGAGCGAAGCTCTTGCAGTACTCGGCGGCAACAGCGACCTTCTTTCGGCTGATGTCCGACGTCCGGTAGAGGGTCTGGCGATTAAGGTTCTCCATGCCCACCACATCTGCATCGACGATAGTGAGCTTCTTGAGACCGAGGGCGAGCAGCTGGGGCAGACACGCGCTACCGCCTCCACCGAGCCCGAAGAGGACGACGTGGGATTCGCGCAGCTTCTCCTGCGCAAAGTTGCCCGGCGACGCAGAGTTCGGCGACGCCGCAGCGAAGAAGGTCTGGTTGGCATGCAGGCGCTTCGGGAGGCGGTCGTACGCGGCGGCATCCTCGAGGATTCCGTTCGAGTCAAGAAGGCTGACCCCTTCGCGAATCTGCTCGGCCGTGAGGTAGGGCAAGGCCGTCCGCGCGTCGCGGACGACGTCTTCGAGCGTGCGCGTCCCGTCGAGGAGGGGAAGGAGGACGCGCAGCTCCCCGGCCGGGTCTGTCAGCTGCTTGGTGACTTCCTGCTGCGCACCGATGCGAACAGTGGATTCGTCGATCCAGTACACCGGGTACGAGCGAGTGATCTCGGGCCTGTTCATCTTTGTCTCCGCGTGCTGCTGAAGCTGCTTCCGCAGCCGCGTCTCGCGACTGCGGAAGCAACCAGTGTCCGATGGCGGTTCAGGCTCAGAACACGCCCCACACCTTGACGTCGTACCCGACCGGGGTCTCGATAGAGAAAGTCATCTCTTTCACCTCCATCTCGCCATTGAGGGCCCGCGCCGTTGCGGGCATGGCGCGACAGTAGCGCCCGGCAACTGGTGCGTCAACTAGTTCGTCGACCTCAATGTCGGGCCGGTGGGAATGGCGTTCTTGCGATGTGTTGCTATGTGCAGAGAATGCGCTCGAGTGCTGATTGTGGAATTGCCAACTGATTCTGAACGAGGTGCGGTGGCGCGGTCAGTTCCCAGCATGAGCGAGGCGGGTCGGTCCGAGTGCAGAGGCTCAGTCTCCGCGCCCCTCGGACTCCTCGTCGTGCATCCTGTGAATCGGCTCGCCGTCAGGACCGAGCGGCTCAACGAGCGTGAGGTGTTCGGAGTTCGGGTCGATCCAGCGCTGATAGCCCGGTCCGGTCCGGGCAGTCTCGAAGCGCGCTGCGACTCGCCCGTCGTCGCCGACGCGCACGACCCAGCCACGTCCGTCGGCGGCGGTCTCGACGTCGAGGCCGGGTGCCACGGTGGCGGCCGTCGCACGGATCGGACCCGTCACTGGCGGTGCTGCGGGGACGGCGTCGACGTCGTGCGGGACGCCGGCCTGCTCCTGGGTCACCGCCGCATCCGGAAGGTCCGGCAGTCCCGGGCCGAGCGGCAACATGAGCTGTGCGTGCTCGGACAGGCCGTGGAACGCGACGCCGAGGAGGCGGACGGGCTCGGTGACCTCGGCCAGCCGCAGCGCCCGGTGCGCCGCGTCGCGCAGTGCGGACTCGTCGGTCGTGGGGCGTGACAGGGTGACCGAGCGGGTCAGCGTCGTGAAGGACGCGAGGCGCACCTTGACGACGACGGTGCGCGCTGCGGCGGCGTGTCGTTCGAGGCGCGCGAGCGCTGCGTCGACCACGGGGTCGAGGGCCGCGGCGATCGCGGCGCGGCCGTGCAGGTCGGTGTCGAAGGTGTGCTCGGCGCCGGCCGACTTGCGCTCACGCACCGTCGTGACCGGCCGGTCGTCCCAGCCGCGCGCGATCCGGTAGAGGTTGGTCCCGCCGGCCTCGCCGGCGACCATGAGCAGCGTGTCGAGCGGCTGGCGGCGCAGGTCGGCGACCGTGCGCACGCCGAGACCGTCCAGGCGTGCGGCGGAGACCGGGCCCACGCCCCACAGCGCTCGGACGGGCAGGTCGAGCAGGAACGCGTCCTCCTCGTCGGCGTCGACGACCCGCACCCCGCCGGGCTTGGCCGCCTCCGAGGCGAGCTTGGCGACGAGCTTGGAGCGGCCGAGACCGATCGAGACGGGCAGCCCGCTGAGCTCGCGGGCGCGCTCGCGGATCGTGCGCGCGAGCTCGTGGAGGTCGGTCTGCGGCCGGGTGGCGGCGCCGAGGTCGGCGAAGGCCTCGTCGATGCTCACGGGCTCGACGAGGTCGGTGACCTCGCGCAGCGCGGTCATGATCCGGTCCGAATAGGCCGAGTACGCGGCGAACCGTGGCACGACCACGATCGTCGAGGACGGGCACAGGCGTCGTGCCTGCTCCATCGGCATCGCGGAGCGCGCACCGTACTGCCGGGCCTCGTAGGACGCCGTCGCCACGACGCTGCGCGGGCCGACGCCGCCGACCAGCACGGGGCGCCCGCGCAACGACGGCCGCTGGTGCTGCTCGACGGCCGCGAAGAAGGCGTCAGCGTCCAGGTGCGCGATCGTCGGGCGAGCGCGCAGCACCGGAGCGTGCAGCGCGCGGTCGGGGATCACCTCCCTACTGTGCCGGAGGCGGCTGACACGGCGTGCCTACGGAGGTCGTGAGTCCGGCCACGTCCCCGGGCCGCGGGCTAGGCCCGGTGCCTCGGCGCGGACCAGTCGCTCGGCAGCTGCACGGTGGTCGACACCCGCACCAGCGCGGGGGAGCGGGGTGTGGAGCCGAAGCCGAACCGCACCGGCGGGTCGACGGGGGTCAGGCCCCCGAGGTCGTCCCCGTCCAGTGACGCGGTCGCAGCGGTGATCTCGTGCATGTCCTGCGCGGCGTACCACTCGCGGCGCCCGTTGCCCGCGCTGCCGTACGTGCGCACGCCCCTGAGGAGCCGGGCGGGAGCGTCGACGAGCCGGACCCACGCCACCCGGCGCGACAGCGAGGGCGGCACCGCATGAAGGAGCCGCCCCAGCGGGTGTCGACCGCCGACGACGAACCGCAGCGCGAGCGGGCCGGCCGCGACGTCCCACGTCGGCCCTGACCGCCTGACCGTGACGGGCACGACCTGCACGTCGTGGAAGGAGTACGTGTCGGCGATGAAGCGGCCGAGCTCGCCGGACGGGGCGAGCAGCGTCCGGCGGCCGTCGGCACGCTCGACCATGACGTCGCTGACCGACCCGTACGGGGACGTGGGCCAGTGCCCGAGCACCAGCCGCGTCCCGCTCGCCGTCCCCAGGCCGGCGATCCACCCGTCGAAGCGCAACCGCGCATGGTCCATCCGACAGTCTTACCAGCGGCGGGTCGTGCGCGGATCCCCGGTCAGGCGGACGAGGTCCTTGACCTCGATGGCGGAGGAGGACGGGACGGTCACGGGGCGCGACAGTGGTCAGCCCGGGCGCGCAGCGCCTCGTCGACCGGGCAGGGGGCGGGGCACCCCGACCCGCGTGTCGACCCCCGGCGACCAGGTCGCGACAGGCCGGATGGTCGGCGCGGGGAGGCCGGCAGCGGTGAGGAGTGCGCCGAGCCGGTCGGCGCCGGTGACCTGGGCGCGGTGCAGCGGCCACGGCGGGTGCGCCACGGGCACGCGCCAGAGGCGGCCGCACCGCACCGTGTACGCGTTCCACCTCCCGGTGACGGCGGTCAGCCACGGGCTGGGTGCCGCGATGCGCTCGCCGGGTCGTACGGTCAGGTCGATCCGCCCGTACGGCGCCTGGTCGCCGCGGTAGACGACCGAGGAGCCGGTCCGCCGCGCCGTGACGGGGTAGACGCGGTAGGCCAGTCCGAGCGCCCGCATCGCGCCGACCATCGCGGTGCGGGGGCACAGCAGCCGCAGGAACCAGATCCCGTCGGTGCCGCTGGCAGGGTGACGGACGTAGGTGCGCACGTTCACCTCGGCGAACTCCGACCAGCCCGGGACGGCGGGCAGGACGGACGCTCGCACGTCACGCATGAGCAGCGGGGTGACCGCCACCCACGCGTCGCCGTCCACGACGTCGACCTCGAGACCGCTCGGCAGCAGGGCCTGGACGACGGCGGGCGGGCATGCCCAGTGCAGGAAGGTGACCGCGTGCCAGCGTTGCCGGCTGGCCACCAGCCGGACGGCGTGCGGTGCTGCGTGAGACGGCATCGGTGCCTCCAGGTGCAGCGTGACAGTCCTCGTGGTCGTTCGCCCGGCCGGCCCGGCCCCCGCGGTGCGAGCGTGCGACGGCGGGGAGACGCTGGAGGCGCTCGCGTCGAGCAGCGGCGTGCACCCCATCGCACGAGGGTGCGCGGTCGCGCCCTCGGACGGGAGCAACGATGTTCTTCCACCGTCAAGAACTGCAGCACCAGGCCAAGCCTGACAAGCCGGATGCTGTCTATGCCCGCAAGCTGCAGGAGGTGCTCGGCGGCCAGTACGGCGAGATCACCGTGGCCATGCAGTACGGGTTCCAGTCCTGGAACGCACACCTGCCCGGCAAGTACCGTGACCTTCTCTACGGGATCGGCGCCGAGGAGTTCGGGCACGTCGAGATGCTCGCGACGATGATCGCGCAGCTGCTCGAGAAGGCGCCTCTGGGCGTCGTCGAGGGAGCGGTGCAGGACGACCCGACCGTCGCGGCGATCGTCGGAGGCACCGACCCGCAGCACGCGATCGTCGCAGGGGCGGGCGCCCGGCCCGTGGACTCCAACGGCAACCCGTGGTCCGCGGGCTACGTGACCGCCAGCGGCAACCTGCTCGCCGACTTCACGGCCAACGCCAACGCCGAGATGCAGGGCAGGCTGCAGGTGGCGCGGCTGTACCACATGACCGACGACCCCGGTGTGCGTGACCTGCTGTCCTTCCTGCTCGCCCGGGACACCATGCACCAGAACCAGTGGATCGCCGCGGCACAGGAGCTGCGGGACGAGGGTGTCGAGGGCCTGCCGGTGCCGAGCACGTTCCCGCTCGGCAAGGAGGACCGGGACGTGGCGTACCAGTACATCAACTTCTCCGACGGGGAGAAGGCGTCCGAGGGCCGTTGGGCCAGCGGGCCGACGCCCGACGGCAAGGGCGAGTTCGAGTACGTCGCGGAGCCGCCCGCAGGTGTGCCGATGCCGCCGCCCACGAAGCCGGACGAGCGTCTTCACGGCACCGTCCCGGGGCCCAAAGGTCTGAAGAAGGCTGCCGGCACCGTCAAGGACGCCATGCACAAGAAGTGAGGGCCGCGGCGGCCCCACCGACGACGCGCAGCACCTGAGCGCGGCTGCTCGGGGCGTGCGGTCCCGGTTCACCCGGCCCGGCACGCCCCGAGCGGTGCGGGGCCGCCTCTCTCCAGGC
>NZ_JBHUWC010000059.1:0-20548 GCF_042670225.1 Isoptericola sp. NPDC057191
GGCGGAGCGGCGTCGCACGCCGCGCGCGACCGACGCCCTGGACCGGGTCACCGCGGTGCTCGGTGCCGTGGTCGGGGGCGACCTCGGCCCCCACGCAGGCGTGGGCGACCTCGCGGCGCTCGCGGGCACCACGCCGCGCTCGCTCCAGCGGCTGTTCGCCCACTGGGTCGGCGTGAGCCCCAAGTGGGTGCTGCAGCGGCACCGCGTGCACCTGGCGGCGGACCTGATCGCCGCGGAGCCGGCCCGCCCCCTCGCCGACCTCGCGGCCGCCGTCGGCTACTACGACCAGGCGCACCTGACCACCGACTTCGCGCGCGCCCTCGGGATGCCGCCGGCGGCCTATGCGCGGCGCTGCGCGGCGTCCCGGGACCAGGTCGCGTCCCTCGCCGAGGGGGGTCGGGGGACGGCCGACCTGGCCGGCGTCGGGCGCGCATAGACTCGGGTCCGTGGCCGGGCTGATCAAGAGGGAGGACGTCGAGGCCGTTCGCGAGCGCGCGCGGATCGAGGAGATCGTCTCGGCGCACGTCACGCTGAAGCCCGCGGGCGTCGGTTCCCTCAAGGGCCTGTGCCCCTTCCACGACGAGCGCTCGCCCTCCTTCCACGTGCGCCCCGGCGTCGGCCGCTGGCACTGCTTCGGCTGCGGCGAGGGCGGCGACGTCATCTCGTTCGTCCAGAAGATCGACGGGATGGGGTTCACCGACGCCGTCGAGTACCTGGCCGACCGTGCGGGCGTGCAGCTGCGGTACGAGGACTCCCGCACGGGCGCCGCCGCGGACCGCGGGCGGCGCGAGGAGCCGGGCAAGCGGCAGCGCCTCGTGGAGGCGCACAAGGTGGCCGCCGAGTTCTACGCCGAGCAGCTCTTCGGCCCGGGCGCGCAGGCGGGACGGGCGTTCCTCGCGGAGCGCAGCTTCGACCGCGCCGACGCCGAGCACTTCGGGGTGGGGTACGCGCCGACGGGCTGGGACGCCCTGCTGCGGCACCTGCAGGGGCGCGGGTTCACGCAGGCGGAGCTCGTGGCGTCGGGGCTGGTCAGCCAGGGCCAGCGCGGCATCTACGACCGGTTCCGGGGGCGCCTCGTGTGGCCGATCCGCGACGTCACGGGTGCGGTGATCGGCTTCGGCGCCCGGCGCCTGTACGACGACGACCAGGGGCCCAAGTACCTCAACACCCCGGAGACCACGCTCTACAAGAAGTCTCAGGTGCTGTACGGGATCGACCTGGCCAAGCGGTCGATCGCGCAGGGCAAGCGGGTGGTCATCGTCGAGGGGTACACCGACGTCATGGCGGCCCACCTGTCCGGGGTGGACACCGCCGTGGCCACCTGCGGCACCGCGTTCGGTGCCGAGCACGCCAAGGTGGTGCGGCGCCTGCTCGGGGACACGACCGCCGGCGGCGGGCTGCAGCTCGCGTCGGGCGCCTCTCTCGGCGGCGAGGTCATCTTCACGTTCGACGGCGACGCGGCGGGCCAGAAGGCCGCCGTCCGCGCGTTCGGCGAGGACCAGCGCTTCCACGCGCAGACCTTCGTGGCGGTGGAGCCGGCGGGGATGGACCCCTGTGAGCTGCGCATGGCCCGCGGTCCGGAGGCGGTGCGCGCCCTCGTGGACGGCCGGCAGCCGCTGTTCGAGTTCGTCATCCGCACCACCCTGCACACGTTCGACCTCGACACCGTCGAGGGCCGTGTCGGGGCGCTGCGCGCCGCCGCGCCGCTGGTCGCGGGCATCCGCGACCGGTCGATGCAGCTCGGCTACGCGCGCTCGCTGGCGCGGTGGATCGGCATCGACACCGAGGACGTGCGCCGCGAGGTGGCGCGCGCCGCCTCCGCGCCGCCGCGGGCTCGACGTCCGGACCAGGACCAGCGCCGGGACTCCGCGGCCGGGCCCGAGGCCGCCGCTGCGCTGCCCGTGCTCGCCGCGCCCGACCCACGCGACCCGGTGGCCCGGCTGGAACGGCAGGCGCTCATCGTCGTGCTGCAGTACCCGCAGCACGTGCCCGCGTCGTTCGACGACCTGGGCGAGGACGCGTTCGGCGTGCCGGCGTGGCGTGCCGTGCACGACGCGGTGCGGGCCGCGGGCGGCGTCGCCGCGGGGCGCGACGTCGACGGCGGCCGCTGGGTGGAGGCCGTCACCGAGCAGGCGCCCGAGACGGTGGCGCCCCTGGTCACCGAGCTGGCTGTCGCCCCGGTCCCGGAGGACCGCGAGTCGGCCATCGGGGCGTACGTGGCGGACGTCGTGCGCGCGCTGGTGGACCTCGGCCTGACCCGGCGCATCGCCGACGCCAAGAGCCGCCTGCAACGCCTGGACCAGGAGAAGGACCCGGCTGCCTTCCAGCAGGCGTTCACGGACCTGCTCGCGATCGAGCAGCAGCGGCGCACGCTGCGCGAGGGCGGCTGAGCCCGGACCGCAGGAGCGGCCCGGGCACGGCCGCGACTCGCGTCAGTCCCGGAGCCGGCGGTGCCGCGTGAGGACCGCCGCGCCGACGCGGTCGACGGCGACGCACTCCAGCGCGGTGGGCGGCGACCCGGCGGCGAAGAGGCGTTCCCCGGCGCCGAGCACGGTCGGGAAGGTCATGAGTCGGTACTCGTCGACGAGGTCCGCCGCCTGTAGCGCGTGCGCCACGCTCGGGCTCCCCATGACGACGACGTCGCGCTCCTCGTCGCGCACCGTCGTCAGGAGGTCGCCGTCGACGACGCGGGACCCGGACCAGGCCGCGGCGACCTCCGCGTCGGTGCGGCGGCGGGACGCCACGAGCTTGGGCACGGCGTTCATGCGCGTGGCGAACGGGTCGTCGCGGGTCGGCCAGATCCGCGCGAACAGCTCCCAGGTGCGGCGCCCGAGCAGCAGGACCCCCTCGTCGAGGGTGGCGCCGAGCCGGAACGCGTCCCCGGAGACCGGCACGGGGCCGTGCCGGAACGCCCAGCCCGCCTGCGGCGCGCCGGAGGACGGGTCGGGGTCGGTGACGATGCCGTCCAGGGTGATGAACTCGATCACGACGGTGCTCATGGGGTGCCTCTCGGTCGACGGTCGAACGGGTCGCCCGTACGTACCGCCGGCGGCACCGGAACTCATCGCGGCGGCGAGGACCTGTCGTCGCGGTCCTCGATCCGCAGCGGCAGGTCGAACGACGCGAGCACACGGGGATCGGTGAAGACGACGTTGGCCGCCACGAGCCCGCGCGTCACCGTGAGGACCTGGAGGGTGTGCAGCGCGTGCCCGCCGCCGGGCTCGGGCGCGTACGCGGCGAGGGCCGGCTGGCCGTTGGCGGTGAGCGGGCGCATCGACCATCCCGGCCCTCGCATCGCGAACACCCGCGCGATGAACCGGCCGTAGTCCTCGCGCCCGCGGTACCAGAGGGGGACGGGCGGCATCTCGAGGACCGCGTCGTCGGTGAGCAGGCGCACCAGGGCGGGCACGTCGGCCGCCTCGAACGCCTGCACGTACCGCTGGACGGTCGCGCGCGTCTCGGGGTCGCCCGGGTCGCCGACCTCCTCGGCCGGTCCGACGTGCGCCACCGCCGCGCGGGCCCGCTGCAGCGCGCTGTTCACGGCGGCCACCGTGGTGTCGAGCTGGTGGGCCACCTCGGCGGCGCTGAGCTCCAGCACCTCGCGCAGCAGCAGCACGGCCCGCTGCCGGGGCGGGAGCGACTGTATCGCTGCGACGAGCGCCAGGCGCAGGTCGGTGCGTGCGCCCTGGTCGAACCGGGCGTCGGGGAAGGGCTGCAGCCATGGCACGTCGAGCGCCGGGGTGAGGGGCGCTCCGGGGTCGTCGCTCGGCGCTCCGAGACCCGACGGCAGCGGCCGGCGGGCGCCGTTCTCGAGGGCCGAGAGGCAGACGTTCGTCGCGATCCGGTACAGCCAGGTCCGCAGGGAGGCGCGCGCCGGGTCGTAGCGGTCGCGCGCGTGCCAGGCGCGCAGCATCACGTCCTGCGTCAGGTCCTCGGCCTCGTGGAACGAGCCGGTCATCCGGTAGCAGTACGCGGTGAGCTCGCGTCGGTACGGCTCGAGGTCGAGGTCCACGGCGCCATCATGGCGCACGCCCCGCCCCGCCAGCCCCGCCCGCCCGGACCGGGCGAGCGGGGCGGTGGCTCAACGCAGGTGCCGTGCGAAGAACCGCGCCGCGTCGTCGGCGGCGAACGCGGGGACGCCGGTGTGGCCGCCCAGGTTGGCCTGCAGCGTCTTCTCGGCCGAGCCGAAGGCGTCGAACAGGTCGAGGGCGGCCTGCCGGTCGTTGCCCTCGTCGTCCCACTGCAGCAGCACGTGCAGCGGGATGGTGACGCGGCGCGCCTCGTCCAGCGTGGACCGGGGCACGTAGCTGCCGGCGAAGAGCCCGGCGGCCACGATGCGCGGCTCGACGAGCGCCAGGCGGACGCCGACGGCGATCACGCCGCCGGAGATGCCGACCGGCCCGTCGACCTCCGGCAGCGCGAGGAGCGCGTCCAGGGCGGACCGCCACTCCGGCACGGACCGGTCGACCAGGGGGAGGACCAGGCGGTCGACGATGTCGTCGGTGACGGGCTCGCCGGCGGCGAGCGCCGCGCGCAGGTCCGCACGGACCTGGTCGGCGCCGGGCAGCGGCGGCCGGTCACCGCTGCCGGGGAGCTCGAGCGCGGCGGCGGCGAAGCCGTCGGCTGCGGCGCCCCGGGCCCGGCCGACGAGCCGGGGGTACATCCGGTCCATGCCGAGACCGCCGGGCTGGCCGAGCAGGATCAGGGGGACGGGGTCGGACGGCGTGGCGGTCGAGGGCGTCCAGAGGATGCCGGGGATCTCGCCGAGGGTGAAGCGCCGCTCGAGGACACCGTCGTCGAGCGGCGTGGAAGAGGTGAAGCTCAGGGGGTGAGTGGCATGCATGGTCGTGCCTTTCGGGAGTGCTCGGTGAACGGCGCTCCCGGGCGACCTACCGCCCGACCATGACTCCGCGGAGGAGCACCCATGTCGATACGTTCACGGGTACCACCTCCTTGCACTGTCTCGCACGGCCTCCGGGAGGCTAGCAGCGCTCGGGGGGCCGGCTCAACGTCTTTCCCTCAGGGCCCCGGCCTCGGCTGCCAGCCAGGGTCCCCGGGCTGGCATGGGCTGGACGCCGCCCGAGCTGCCCTGAGCGCGTCAGGCGGCCGTGGCGTCGGCCGTCTCGGCGCGACGCTCGCGCGCGGCCTGGAGGTCGGCGGGCATGAGGACGGCGAGCACCACGAGGGCCGCGGCCACGGCGACGAGCAGCGCGAACACGAGGTGGATCGCGCTCATGAGGCCCGGCCCCGCCGGCGTGCCGTCGGCGCCCACGGTGGTGCGGGCGTTGACGATCGCGCCGCACACGGCGACACCGACGGCCGACCCGAGGGACCGGGCGAACATGTTGGTCCCGGTGACGGCGCCGCGCTCGGTGAAGGACGCCTGCGACTGTGCGGCGATGAGCGTCGGCACGGCGGTGAGACCCATGCCGGCGCCGATGACGAAGCACGCCCCGGCCACGGCCAGCACGGACGACCCCGAGGCCAGCAGCAGCGTGAGCGCCGTGCCCACCACCACCAGGGACGTGCCGACCACGGCGGTGAGCCGGAAGCCGATCCGCAGGTAGAGCCGACCGGCGTTCGAGGCCGACAGCGGCCAGCCGATGGTCATCGCGGCCAGCGCGAAGCCCGCGACGAGCGGACCCGTGCCGAGCACGCCCTGGGCGTAGATGGGCACGTAGGTCGAGAGCGCGAGGACGACGACGCCGACCAGCAGGGAGACCGCGGTCGAGACGCCGACGACGCGGCGGCGCAGGATGGCGACGTCCACGATCGGGTGGCGCGTGCGGCGGCTGTGCACCGCGAAGCCCGCGAGCAGGAGCACCGCGACGGCGAAGACCGCGACGGACGGCACCGAGCCCCAGCCCCACCGGGTGCCGCCCTCCAGCAGCCCGAGGAGCAGCAGGGTGCTCCCGCAGGCGAGGAGCCCGGCGCCGAGGTAGTCGATGGGCTCGCGCCGGCCCTCGCGCGCCGGCTCGTGGTAGCGGCGGGCCAGCATCCAGGCGGCGAGCACGCACAGCGGGATGTTGACGAGGAAGATCCAGCGCCAGCTCGTGAACTGCGAGAACACGCCGCCGAGGGTGGGGCCGACGACGGCGGAGATCGCCCAGACGGACGCGAGGTAGCCCTGCGTCTTCGCGCGCTCCTCGAGGGTGTAGATGTCGGCCGCGATGGTCATCGACACGGGCATGACCGCGCCGGCGCCGAGCCCCTGGATCACGCGCCCGGCGATGAGCACCCCCATCGTCGGGGCGGCGCCGGCGACCACCGACCCGACGAAGAACAGCGCGACGCCCGCGAGCATGAGGCGCTTGCGCCCCAGCACGTCAGCAAGACGCCCGAACACCGGGGTGCTGACGGCCTGGGCGAGCAGGTAGGTGGAGAACAGCCAGGGCAGCTGGGCGAAGCCGCCGAGCTCGCGGGCGATCGTCGCGGACGCCGTGGCGATGATCGTGGCGTCGAGCGCGACGAGCGCCGTCGCGAGCATGAGGGACAGGAGGATGGGCCCGCGCTCGGAGCGCAGGCCGACGGAGGCATGACCGGTCGTGGGCACGACAGGCACAAGCCAGGAGCGACCACCGGGTATTCCCGGCGCGCGCGGTGGTCCGGGCCGGACGCCGGCGGTCGCTCAGGCGGTGACGGACTGCAGCACGCGCAGGTGGCCCGCGCGCGGCGGCACGATGACCTTGGCGAGGTAGAGCGGCCTGCCGCCGTGGCGCGCGGTCTGGGTCAGGACGAGCACGGGGTCCGCGGGCCCGACCTCGAGCAGCGCGCCGCGCGTGTCGCCGGGCACGCCGGCCACGATCTCGCACTCGCCCGCGCTGAGCACCGGCCCGGCCAGCGCCGTGAGGTTCGCCAGGAGGGTCCCAGGGCCCTCCACGGCGCCGGGCAGCGCGTCGGCCACGAGGCGCGAGACGTCGGCGAGGTCGCGCCCGGCGGGCAGGTGCTCCTGCACGAGGGCGACGGGTTCGCCGCCGCGCAGCAGCACGTGCTCGGCGAACCAGGTGCTCGCGTCGTCCCGCAGGCCGAGCGCGCCGGAGACGAAGTCGGTTGTGGGCTGGGTGCGCACGCCCACCCGCCGGACCTCGACCGTGCCGTGGCCCTCGCCGAAGACCTGCTCGTACGGTCGCACGCGCTCGAGGCCGGCGCGGGGGAGCGCCGTGCTGACGAACCGGCCGATGCCCCGCCGGGTCTGGATGAGGCCGTCCTCCTCGAGGAGCATCAGCGCCTCGCGGACCACCGTGCGGGAGACACCGAGGGCAGAGCCCAGGTCGGTCTCGTTGGGCAGCACCGAGCCGAGGGGGAACACGGCGCGCCGGATGCCGTCCGCCATCCGGGAGTAGACGGCGACCCGCATCGGCTGTCCCGGGGGGACGGCGACGGGGCGGGACAGGAGCTCGGCGACGGGCTGGTCCACGCGTTCCTCCAGGTGGTGAGCGGTGCGGTCGGTTCATTCAAGCACGTCGGAAGGCGGGTGCTCGGACGTCATACAAGGTCGTATGATGTCCGACGAACCCGCGTCGTTGCGGGCCGTGACGAAGGAGTCCTCGTGCACACACCCACCGCCCCGCGCGACGCCGTCGCGCCGGAGCTCGCCCCCGAGACGGGCCTGTCCGGTCGTCCGGCCGCCGCCCTCGTCGCCTCGCTGCTGGTCGCCGTCGTGGCGTTCCAGCTCGGGGCCAGCATGGTGACGCCGGCGCTGCCCGCCATCGCCCGCGAGCTCGGCGTCGGCGCCGACGACGTGGCCGGCGTCTCGTCCTGGTTCTTCCTCGCCGGGGCCGTCGCAGGCGTCGTCCTGAGCCGCTGGAGCGACTATGTCGGCCGGCGCCGCGTCATGCTCCTCACGCTGGGGATCATGCTGACCGGCACCGTCGTGTGCCTCCTGGCCCAGAGCCTGCCGCTGCTGCTCGCTGGCCGCGTCATGCAGGGCACCTCCAGCGCGATCTTCCAGCTCTCCTACATCATCCTCAGCGAACGGCTGGCCGCACGGGTCTTCGGTACCGCCCTCGGCGTCGTCACCGCGATCAACGGTGGCGTCGGCGGCGTGGACGGGTTCGTGGGCGGCCTGCTCACCGACCGGTTCGGGTACCGGTCCGTGTTCCTCGTCATCGCGGCGGTGGGGCTGCTCGCCCTCGGGTGCGTGCTGCGTGCCGTGCCGCGCGCCGGACGTCCCGCCGTGACCGGCGCCATGGACTGGTGGGGTGCCGCCGCCCTGTCCGTCACGCTGGTGTGCGTCACGCTCTTCGTCAACGAGGGCCCCGCGCAGGGCTGGGCCGCGCCCGGCACGCTCGGCCTGCTCGCCGGTGCGGTCGTCGCCGCGGTCACGTTCTGGCAGATCGAGCGCCGCCGCCGCTCGCCCCTGTTCCCCCTGCAGCACCTGCGCTCGCGCGAGGTGTGGCCGCTCGTCGTGACCACCCTCCTCACGCTCTCCAGCGTGTTCGCCGTCATCAACTTCACCGTCGTGATGCTCAGCCAGGACGCCACCGTCGGGTTCGGCATGACCGCCTCGATGTCCGCGCTCGTCTTCCTCTCGCCGCCCGCGCTCATCGGCCTGTTCGCCGCCCCCTTGTCCGGCTGGCTCGCCGGCCGCCGCGGCTGGGTCCCCGTGCTGCGCTGGGGCCTCGTCGCCTGCCTCGCGCTCCTCGTCGTGGTGGCGCTCGCCCCCACCCACCGCTGGGTCGTGGCCGCCGCCGTGGCGGGCCTCGGCGTCGCCTACAACGGTCTCGTCCTCACGACGGCGAACGGGCTGGGCGTGCTCCAGTCCCCGCCCGACGCGCCCGGCGCGCTGCCGGGCCTGAACAGCTCCGCGTTCGGCATCGGCGCCGGGCTCGGCATCGGCATCGTCGCCCCGTTCGTGGCGCAGGGCGGACTCGGCGGGTACACCACCGCCCTGTGGATCTCCGTCGCCATCACCGTCCTCGCACTCGGCACCAGCCTGCTGCTGGTCGCCCGCCCCTCCGCCGCGCCCGGCGGGCAGTCATGACCGCCCGCGTGCGCCACACTGGACCCCGCCCCCACGACCACGAAGGATCCTCCGTGCCCCTGCTCGACCAGTCCGTCCAGCCCGTCCAGCCCGCCGCCCCGCTCTACCTCGACTGCGACACCGGCGTCGACGACTCCCTCGCCCTGGCCTACCTGCTCGCCTCGCCCGAGGTGGACCTGGTCGGGGTCGGCAGCGTCAGCGGCAACATCGACGCCCGCCAGGGTGCCGTGAACACGCTCGACCTGCTGGCGCTCGCGGGCCGGGGCGACGTGCCCGTCGCCGTGGGCGCGCACGACCCCCTCGCCGGCTCGTACGACGGCGGCGTCCCGCACATCCACGGGCGCAACGGGGTCGGCGACGTCGTGCTCCCCGCGTCCGGACGCGAGCCCGTGGCGGAGTCGGCCGTGGAGCTGCTGCTGCGCCTGTCGCACGAGCATGCCGGCCGACTGCGCCTGGTCGCCGTCGGGCCGCTGACCAACCTCGCCCTCGCGCTCCGCGCCGACCCCACGCTGCCCGAGCGCGTGCTCGACCTGACCGTCATGGGCGGCGCCGCGCTGCACCCGGGCAACGTGTCGCCGGTCGCCGAGGCGAACATCGCGAACGACCCGGAGGCCGCCGCCCAGGTGCTCGCGGCCGACTGGGCCGTCACCCTCGTGCCGCTCGACGTCACCATGGTCAACCTCCTCGAGGAGACCGACCGCAAGACCCTCCTCGAGGCCGGCACCGCGCTCGCGCCGTGGCTCGGCGAGGTGCTCGACCTGTACTTCGGCTTCCACGTCCCCACCTTCGGCCGACGCTGCTCGGCGCTGCACGACCCGCTCGCCGCCGCGATCGCCGTCGGCGGCGTCCAGGCCACGGTGGCGCCTCGCGTGCCGGTGGTCGTCGACACGACCGACGGGCCCGGGCGCGGGCAGACGGTGGCCGACCTGCGCGGCCTCTACGCCGGGTACCCCGACCTCCCGGGTGCGCGCACCCGGGTCGTCCTCGCCACGGACGTGCCCCTGGCGCCCCACCTGGTCGAGCGCCTGCGCGGTCTCTGACCGCCGCCGCGCCGCCCGCCCTGTCCCGACCGATCGCCGACGAACCGGAGCGACCATGTCCACCACCCCTGCCGAGTCCCTCGTCGTCGTCGTGGGGTCCGCCAACGCCGACCTGCTGGCCCGCACCGCGGTGCACCCTGCGCCGGGGGAGACCGTGCTGGGCCGTGACCTCGCCGTCCTGCCGGGCGGCAAGGGTGCCAACCAGGCGGTCGCCGCGGCCCGTCTCGGGGCTCGGGTCGCGTTCGTCGGTGCGGTCGGCGACGACGAGTTCGCGCAGGCTGCCACGTCTGGCCTGCGGGACGCCGGGGTGGACCTCGCGCGGCTCGTCGTCGTGCCGGGGAGCACCGGGGTCGCCGTGGTCACCGTGGCTGCTGATGGGGAGAACTCGATCGTCGTCGTCCCGGGCGCGAACGCCGCCGTGGACGCCGGCCTCGTGGGGCGGCACGCCGACCTGCTCGCCGACGCCGCCGTGGTCGTGCTGCAGGGCGAGATCCCGCGCGACGGCATCGAGGAGGCGGCCCGGCTGGCCGGAGGCCGCGTCGTGGTGAACCTCGCGCCCGTGATCGACGTCGACCCGGGCGTGCTGCGGCAGGCCGACCCGCTCGTGGTCAACGAGCACGAGGCGCACGCCGCGCTCGCCCTGCTGACGCCGGGGGACGACGCCGGGCCCGACCTGGCCGACGAGGAGGTCGTCGCCGGCCTGCGGCGGGCCGGGGTGCGGTCCGTCGTGCTCACCCGCGGGGCGCAGGGCGCACTCGTCGCGGCCGAGGAGGTCGACGGCGGCGTCGTCGCTGTCCCCGCGCCACGCGTCGAGGCGGTCGACACCACCGGCGCGGGCGACGCGTTCGTCGGCGCCCTGGCGGGGGAGCTCGCGCGGGGGAGCGGGCTGGTCGACGCCGCCCGCCTCGCGGCCCGCGTGGGCGCGTTCGCCGTGCGCGGCGCGGGCGCGCAGCCGTCGTACCCGCGGGAGGGCGACGAGCTGCCCTGACCGAGCGGCGGGTGCGCCCCGGGGACGACCTCTAGACTGGACGTCGCCTGCGATCGAGCGACCGGTCACGAGCAGGGAAGTGGCTGAGGAGAGGAACGAATCGTGGGCACCACCGGAGGCATCAACCTGAGCGACGACGGTCTCATGTGGGAGATGTGGGGCGAGATCGACGTCGCGGTCGCCCACGAGGTCCATGCCACGCTGGAGGACGCGAAAGAGGGCCGCAAGACCCTCGACATGCGCAGGGTCACCTTCATCGACTCGTCCGGCGTGCGGCTCGTGGTCATCGCGTGCCAGGACGGAGCCCGGCCGCGCGTGGTCGGGGCGCCCCCGCTGGTCCGCGACATCTTCGAGATGATGAGCTTCGACATGCTGGTGGACTTTGTCGACGCCGACGAGTTCGAGGCCGAGGGGCGCGAGGACATGTCCGCCTGACGGCGTCGCGGCCCCTCCGCGGCTCGTCTCCGTCCAGGCGCCCGTGCGCCTGCTCGTGGCACGAAGAAAGGCCCTGAACCCCCTCAGGGGTCCAGGGCCTTGTCTCGGCTCCCGCGGTTGGACTTGAACCAACGACCGTCCGATTAACAGTCGGATGCTCTGCCAGCTGAGCTACGCGGGATCGCTCGGTCGTCCGGCCGGTGGCCTTCGAACCGGGAAGAACAATACCAGGCTCACACGGGTAGTCCGGACGCTCCGCGGACCCTGGACTCCGTGGCGTCCACCACGCGGGCGACGGCCGGGTCGTCCAGGTCGACACCTGGCCCGGCGACGGCCTGGGAGAAGAACTGGCCGTCCGCGGTGCGGCGGACTGCGACCTTCACGTCGCCCCCGCCGGGGACGGTCACGGTCTCGGAGAGCACCACCGACCACTGGACGCGCTCGCGCAGGGCCTGCGGGAACGGCGTGCGCTCAGGGTCGACGATCCGCAGCACGAGGTCCGGTGCGGCGTCGACCCACGTGACGAGGAGCTCGGCGCGCTCCGGGTCGAACACCCCGCGGTCGACGTCGCACCAGGGGCGCCGCGTCCCGACGTCCTGGGGCCCGGGCCCGACGACCATGAGGTCGGCGGTCGTCGCGACGGCCCAGCGGCCGTCGGCGAGCTCTGCGGAGGCAAGGACGCGCTCGCCGCGGGCGAGGGGCAGCGCACGGCGCGCGTCGGCGGGCAGGGGAGAGCGGCGGAACCACATGGCGCCACCGTACCGACGCGGGCCGAGCGGCGGGGTCAGCTCGCGGCGGCGTCGCGCCCGTCGTCGTCCGACCGCGGCGCGGGGGCGTCCTGCGTGGCCTGCTCGCGCTCGCGCTTCAGGCGGGCCTGCTCCAGGAGCCAGCGCATCTCGGGGTCGTCCTCGGGGTTCGCCGGAACCTCGGCCGTCTCCCACGTGCGTCGCCGGCCGGGGTACTGGGCGGGCGGGACCGGGCCGGCGGGGAAGCCCGTCCGCGGCGCGGGGCGCCGGGCCGCGCGGGCGCGCCGGCTCACGACCAGCCACGCGATGGAGCCCGCGAACGGCAGCAGCAGGATGATGAGGATCCAGAAGCCCTTCTGGATCCCGCCACCGTCCTCCTCGTCCGACTGGGCCACGTCGGCGATGGCGTAGACGAGGAGGGCGAGGTAGGCCAGCATCAGCAGCACGCGGGGCATGGCCCCGGAGCGTAGCGGGTGGTGGGACGTCGTGGCAGGTCGAGAACGATGCGTCGGAAATTCTTGACGCGTCGGGAATCTCCGACGTATTGTCGCCGCCGTGCCGACAGACATCTTCGGGGCGCTCGCCAACCCGGTGCGCCGGCGCCTGCTCGACGCGCTGCGGGCCGGGCCCGAGTCGACGTCCCGGCTCGCCGCGATGTTCGAGCTGGGACGGCCGGCGGTGTCCGAGCACCTCGCCGTGCTGCGCGACGTCGGCCTCGTGCGCGAGGAGCGGCGAGGGCGGCATCGCTTCTACCACCTGAGGGCGGACGGGCTGGCCGAGGTCGACACCTGGCTCCGCCCCTTCGAGCACTACTGGACGCAGCGCCTGGACGCCCTGGCCGACCTGGCCGACCTGCTGGACGAGGAGACCTCCCGTGACGACTGAGTCGATCCGTATCGACCGCCTCCTGCCGCACCCGCCCGCCCGTGTCTGGCGGCTGCTGGTGGAGCCCGACCTGCACGCCCGGTGGTGGGTGGCCGGAGACGTGCAGCCTGTCGTCGGTCACCGCTTCACCCTCGACATGGGCGGCTTCGGCCCGCAGACGTGCGAGGTGCTCCGGGTCGAGCACGAGCGCCTGTTCGCCTACACGTTCGCCGAGGGCGTCCTCGACAGCGTCCTCACGTGGCGGCTGGAGCCGCACGAGGACGGCACGCTGCTGAGGTTCGAGCACTCCGGACTCGATCTCGCCACGCCCGCGGGCCGGCAGGCCTTCGAGGGCATGGGGCGTGGGTGGCCCGCAGTGATCGGGCGGCTGGAGACGGTCGCCGCGCCCTGACGGGCGGCGGACCGGATGCCGCGCTGCTGGACACCCGGTCCCTGCCCGTCAGCGGGAGCCGTCGTGCATGTGGCCATGCTGCCGCACTCCGCAGCGGCGGTGCACGGCGGGCGCGCGGACTTCACCCCCCGCCTCGGGAACGCCGTGGCCTCCGCGCGAGCCGCCGCGGCGGACCGGTGTCGGTGCCCCGTGCAGGACTTGAACCCGCGACCGAGAGATTATGAGTCTCCTGCTCTGACCAGCTGAGCTAACGGGGCGCGCGGCGAGCATACCGGCCGCCCGCGCCGCGTGCGCCCGACGCTGCGGCGCGGTGTCATGGGGGCGTGAGCATCGCCGTGAAGCGCGTCTACGAGCCTCCCGCGCCGGACGACGGCGCCCGCGTCCTGGTCGACCGGCTGTGGCCGCGCGGCGTCTCGAAGGAGGCCGCGCACCTGGACCGGTGGTCCAAGGACGTGGCGCCGTCGACGGAGCTGCGCACGTGGTTCCACCACGAGCCGGACCGGTTCGCGGAGTTCGAGCGTCGCTACCGGGCCGAGCTCGCCGGGAGCCCCGCGGTCGCGGAGCTGGCCGCCCTGGGGGCGGGCGACGCCAGGCTCACGCTGCTGTACTCGGCGCGGGACACCGAGCACAACCACGCGCTCGTGCTCCGGGACGTGCTCCTGCACTACCGCGACGAGACGGCCTCCGGCTCGGGCGCCTGAGCGGGCCGCGGCTCGCGCGGGGCGCGGGCGAGGGCGCGGCTCGTGCGCTCGAGGTCCTGCGCGACGGCGCGCCGCAGCCGTGGGCCGAAGGGCCGTTCCACGAAGCGGTGCACCAGGTAGGCCGCCGCGAGCATGGCGGCGGTGACGAGCACGAACGTGGCACCGGCGGGCAGGTGCGGGCTCGCCTCGCCGATGAGCCACTGCCCCCACGACGAGTGCAGCAGGTACAGCGGGTAGGTCATCGCGCCCACGACCGTCAGCCACCGCCACGACAGCCGGTCGAGGGGTGTCAGCGCCACGACGGCGACGAGCGCGAAGCAGGCCACGATCGCTACCCAGTACGTCTGCGGGCCGACGGTGACGTCGGTGCTGTGCGCGATCCGGAGCGACTGGCTCCGGCCGGCCACCACCCCGGCGAGCGCCACGTTGAGCCCCAGCACGAGCCACAGCACCAGCGAGCGGCGTTCCTTGGTGAGCAGGTAGAGCATCATCCCGCCGGCGAACAACGGGGCGTCGCTGCCGACGAGCAGGGTGGACCAGAGCTCGTTGCCCGACCGGACGGCGACGGCGGCGAGCACGGGCCAGACGGCGGCGAAGGCGACGAGGCGCCGGTGCGTCATGCCGACCGCGAGCAGGATCCCGATGAGCACGTAGAACCGCAGCTCGGTCCAGAGGGTCCAGTACACGGGCTCGATGTCGGGGACGCCGAACGCGCGCTGCACCATCGTGAGGTTCGCTGCGGTCTCCGGGATGCCGACGTCCTTGCGGCCGGGAGTCACCAGCACGAGCAGCGCGACGACCGCCGCCACGGAGAACCAGTAGGCGGGGAAGAGGCGGCCCACGCGGGAGGCGGTGAAGGACCGCACGTCCCGACCCCAGGCCGACATGAGGATGACGAACCCGCTGATCACGAAGAACAGCTGGACGCCGAAGGACCCGAACGCGGCGACCGGCTGCAGGTGCGGGAAGGAGTCCTCGGTCCGGGCACCCCACGCGGAGTGGTTCACCGCGACGTAGTGGTAGGCGACCACCGCCATGGCGGCGAGGAAGCGGAGGCCGTCGAGCGCGGCGAGCCGGGGTCGGCCCGTCGCGGCGGGGGCGACCCTTCGGGCGTTCGGCAGGGGCGGCGGGGTTGACTCGGTCATCCGTCGTAGCATCGCTCGGCACGTTATCAAACCGTGACAATGCGCGACGCCACCGGCCCGCGACGTGGGAGAATGCGGCCCATGGCGATGCGAGAGATCCGGGTGCTGCCCGACCCCGTGCTGCGCACACCCTGCGACGAGATCACCACCGTCGACGACCGGGTCCGGTCGCTCGTCGAGGATCTCGTGGAGACGGTCGACGCGGACGGCCGGGCGGGCCTGGCGGCTAACCAGATCGGCGTGAACCTGCGGGCGTTCTCCTGGAACGTGGACGACGAGATCGGCTACGTCCTCAACCCGCGGATCGTCGAGCTCTCCGACGAGACGCAGGACGGCGACGAGGGCTGCCTCTCGGTCCCCGGCCTGTGGTACCCGACGACCCGCGCGTGGTACGCCCGCGTGGTGGGCACGGACCTCGACGGGAACGAGATCGAGGTCGAGGGCACGGGGCTGATGGCGCGCTGCCTCCAGCACGAGTGCGACCACCTCGACGGCATGCTCTACCTGGACCGCCTCGAGCGCAGCGTGCGCAAGAAGGCCATGCGGGAGCTGCGCGAGCGGCTCTGAGCTCCTCAACGGCTGCTCAAGTCCGCGTTTCCTCTCGCACGGCTGCTCGCCATCGGGCAGGATGTGTCAAGACGACACACCGTCGGAGCTCGCCGACCAGCAGGCCGACCGGTTCGAGGACGTAGGGGAAGACGGACCTCGGAACCAGGGAGGACAACATGGCTGGTGCGATCACCCGCGGTGTGCTGTTCGTGCACTCGGCACCCCGTGCGCTCTGCCCTCACCTCGAGTGGGCGGCAGGCAACGTGCTCGGGGGACGTGTCTCGCTCGACTGGACGGCCCAGCCGGCGGGACGCGGACTCTTCCGTGCCGAGTACTCGTGGCAGGGCGCCCAGGGAACGGGTGCCCGGCTGGCCTCTGCCCTGCGGGGCTGGGACCACCTGCGCTACGAGGTGACGGAGGAGGCGAGCCACGGCGCCGACGGCGCCCGCTGGTCGCACACCCCTGACCTCGGCATCTTTCACGCCATGACGGACGTGCACGGCAACGTCGTCGTCCCGGAGGACCGCATCCGGGCTGCGATGGAGTCGGCGCACGACGGTCGCGGGGTGCGCGAGGCCCTCGACCTGGCGCTGGGCACGGCCTGGGACGACGAGCTCGAGCCGTTCCGCTACGCCGGAGCCGGGGCGCCCGTGCGCTGGCTGCACCGCGTGGGCTGACGGCCGCCCGGCCGCACCTCGCCTCCCAGGCTCCGGTTCCCGTACGACGACGCCCCGCCACCTCGCGAGAGGTGACGGGGCGTCGTCGTGCCGCCCTGTCGGTCAGGGCTGGCGCGTCGTCCGGCGGACGGCGGCCAGCGTGCCCCCACCGGCGGCGAGGAGCACCAGCGCGAGGAGGGCCATCGGGACGAGACCGTCGCCCGCGCCGGTGCGCGGCAGGGTCCCGGTCAGGCCCGGGGAGCCGCCCCCGGGCGCAGCCCCGACGGCGGCGTCGGGGCCGTCCGTGCCGGCGCCGCCGAGGTCGCCGGGCGCGAGCACCACCTCGAACGTCGCCGTCGCCGAGTCGCCCACCGTCACGCTGGTGGCCGTGCCGGTGTGCGTGCCCAGCTCGAACGCCTGCGGCACGGTGAACGTCCACGTGGCGACGCCGTCGGCGTCGGCCACGGTGACGGGCAGGGCGAGAGGTTCGGACGCGATCACGGCCCGTACCTGCTCGCCGGGCTCGAACCCGGACGCCTGGAACGTCTGGGCAGCGCCGCGGCCGACCTGGGCGTCGGAGAACCAGGCGCGCAGCGCGCGGTCGCCCGGGTCGGTCCCGGGCTCCGTGACCGTCAACGGCGCCTCCGCCGTCTCGCCCTCGGGGCTGGTGCCGACCACCGTGTAGTCGCCCGGCTCGGCGTCCTCGGGCACGGTCAGGTCGACCGTCCCCGTGCCGTCGTCACCGGGGTTGCACTCGACGGCGTCCCCGACCGGCTGGCCCTCGGAGTCCACCAGCTGCACCTGCACGGGGCCGTCGCCGAAGCCGTCGCACGTGACGGTGACCGTGTCTCCCGGGGCGGCCGTGCCCGGGTCGACGTCGATGGACGGCTCGCTCTGGCCCGGCGCGGCGATCACCTGAAGCGGGGCCTCCGTCGTCCCGCCGGTCGAGTCCGTCGCGACGACGGTGTGCTCGCCGGGGGTCGCGCCTGCCGGGACGGGCAGGACCACGGTGAACGTCCCGTCCGGGTTCACGGTGACGTCGATCGGGTCGCCCACGGGGTCGCCTGCGGCGTCCTCGAGCTGGACCGTGACCTGGTCGTCCGGCGTGAAGCCCCCGCCCGAGACCGTGGTGGTGCCGCCCACCGGCACCGTCGGCGGATCCGCGGTCAGGGTCGGCACGGCCGGTGTCGTGACCTCCAACGGTGTCTGCGCCGCGGCTCCCGTGGAGTCCTCGGCGACCACCGTGAGGTCGCCGGGGGTGGTGTCGGCGGGCACCGTGACGTCGACCTCGATGGTGCCGTCCTCGCCCGCCGTGGTGGTGACTGGGTCGCCGACGGGGTCGCCGGCGTCGTCGGTGAGCTGGACGGTGACCTCGCCGCCGGGGGTGAAGCCGTCGCCGGTCACGGTGGTGGTGCCACCTGCCGGGACGGTCGTCGGGTCGACGGCGATGGTCGGCGCCGCGGTGACCTCCACCGGCGCCTCGGCCGTGGCTCCGGTGACGTCGGTCGCGACGACCGAGTAGTCGCCGGGAGCGGCGTCGGCCGGGACGGGCACGTCCACCTCGATCGTGCCGTCCTCGCCCGCCGTGGTGGTGACCGGGTCGCCGACGGGGTCGCCGCCGGCGTCGGTGAGCTGGACGCTCACGTCCGACCCGGGGGTGAAGCCGTCACCGGTCACGGTGGTGGTGCCACCCGCCGGGACGGTCGTCGGGTCGACGGCGATCGTCGGCGCCGCGGTCACCGTGAGAGGCGCTTCGGCCGTGGCTCCGGTGACGTCGGTCGCGACGACCGAGTAGTCGCCGGGAGCGGCGTCGGCCGGGACAGGCACGTCCACCTCGATCGTGCCGTCGTCTCCGGCCGTGGTGGTCACGGGATCGCCGACGGGCTCGCCCGCGTCGTCGGTGAGCTGGACGCTCACGTCCGACCCGGGGGTGAAGCCGTCACCGGTCACGGTGGTGGTGCCCCCCGCCGGCAGGGTGCCCGGGTCCGCCGACAGCGTCGGCGCGGCGGTCACCTCGAGGGGGGTCTGCGCCGGTGCGCCCGTGGAGTCCTCGGCCACGACGGTGTGCTGCCCCGGTGTGGCGCCGGCGGGCACGGTGAGGTCGACCTCGATGGTGCCGTCGTCTCCCGCCGTGGTGGTGACCGGATCGCCGACGGGGTCGCCGTCAGCGTCCGTCAGTTGGACGGTGACCTCGCCGCCGGGGGTGAAGCCGTCGCCGGTCACCGTGGTGGTGCCGCCTGCCGGGACGGTCGTCGGGTCGACGGCGATCGTCGGGGCCGCGGTCAGGGCGAGCGGCGCCTCGGCCGTGGCACCGGTGACGTCGGTCGCGACGACCGTGTAGTCGCCCGGTGTGGTGCCGGAGTCGGTCGGCAGGCCGACCTCGATGACGCCGTCCGCCGTCGCGGTGGCGGTGACGGGGTCACCGACGGGGTCGCCGTCGGCGTCGGTGAGCTGCACGCTCACCTCGGAGCCGGGCGTGAAGCCTCCGCCCGTGACCGTGGTGGTGCCGCCCGCCGGGACGGTGCCGGGGTTGGCCTCGATGGCCGGCTCCCCGGTCACCACGAGGTCTGCCTGCGCGGCCGCGCCGGTGACGTCGGTCCCGACGACCGTGTACGGGCCGGCTGTCGCGTCGTCGGGGACCGTCAGCGGGGTCGTGATCTCCCCACCGGCGCCGGCTGTGACGGTGACGGGATCGCCCACGGGGTCGCCGCCCGCGTCGGTGAGCTGGACGCTGACGTCGGACCCCGGGGTGAAGCCCGTGCCCGTGACGGTGGTGGTGCCGCCCGCCGGGACGGTCCCGGGGTCGGTGGCCAGCGTCGGGGCGGCGGTCACCGTGAGCGGCGTCTGCGCCGTGGCGCCCGTGACGTCGGTTGCGACAACCGTGTAGTCGTCGGGCGTGGTCCCGGCGTCCGTGGGCAGGTCGACCTCGATCGTGCCGTCGTCACCTGCCGTGGTGGTGACCGGGTCCCCGACGGGGTCGCCGGCGTCGTCGGTGAGCTGGACGCTCACCTCGGAGCCGGGCGTGAACCCGTCCCCGGTGACGGTGGTGGTGCCGCCGGCCGGCACGGTCGCCGGTTCTGCCGCGATCGTCGGGGCGGCTGTGACCTCCAGCGGTGTGTCGGCAGTGAGGCCCGCGGGGTCGGTCGCCACGACGGTGTAGTCGCCCGGCGCGGTGCCGGTGTCCGTGGGCAGGTCGACCTCGATGGTGCCGTCGTCACCTGCCGTGGTGGTGACCGGGTCGCCGACGGGGTCGCCGGCGTCGTCGGTGAGCTGGACGCTCACGTCGGAGCCAGGCGTGAACCCGTCGCCGGTGACGGTGGTGGTGCCGCCGGCCGGGACGGCCGCCGGGTCGGCGCTGATGGTCGGGACGACGACGGCGAGGTCCGCCTCGGCGGACGCCCCGGTGACGTCGGTCGCGACGACCGTGTAGCCGCCCGCGGCGGTCCCGTCCGGGACGACCACCGGCGTGCTGAACGAGCCGTCCTGCTCCGCGGTGACGGTGACCGGTTCGCCGACGGGGTCACCGGCGGCGTCGGTGAGCTGGACGCTCACGTCGCCGCCGGGCGTGAACCCGTCGCCGTCCGCCGTGGTGGTCCCGCCCGGCATGACGGTCGTGGGGACGAGGGCGAGGGTCGGTGCGGCGGTGACGACCAACGGGGCGTCGGCGACGGCGCCGGTGCTCGTGTCCGTGGCCACCACGGTGTAGTCGCCCGGCGCGGTGCCGGCGTCCGTGGGGAGGTCGACCTCGATGGTGCCGTCGTCGCCGGCCGTGGCGGTGACCGGGTCGCCGACCGGGTCACCGGCGTCGTCCGTGAGCTGCACGGAGACGTCGCCGCCGGGCGTGAAGTTCTCGCCGGTGACGGTCGTGGTGCCGCCGGCCGGGACGATCCCAGGGTCGGTGGTGATGCTCGGGGCCGCCGTCACCGTGAGCGGAGCCGTCGGCACGACGCCGGACGGGTCGCCGGTCGCGGTGACGGTGTAGTCGCCGGGGTCGGTGCCGGCGCCGACGGGCAGCGGCACCGTGAAGGC
>NZ_JBHUWC010000060.1:0-20389 GCF_042670225.1 Isoptericola sp. NPDC057191
CCCGTACAACGGGCGTGCGGGCATCGAGGCCTATCTGGAGCGCGGGTACGTCCCCAGCGGGCTGGAGCTGGGGAAGGACTGTCCGGACAAGGGCGGTGACAACGACTGCGCGCACCCGGCGTCGGCGACCGGCCCGCACCGGGGTGTCAGGGCCCGGTGTGCTCCGGCTCGTTCTCGGGCGAGCCCTCCAGGTACGGCTGCACGTGCCGCGCGTACCGCTCGCCGACGGTGCGCGCCGTGGCGTGCGGGTGGTCGGCCCAGATCTGCTCGTTGAAGATCTCGGTCTCGACGTCGCCGGTGTAGCCCGCCTCGGCCACCCAGCGCGAGATCGTCGGGAAGTCGACGTACCCGTCGCCCACGTGGCCGCGCGAGTTGAGCGGGTCGGCGGCGAGCGGCAGGTTCCAGTCGCACACCTGGTAGCCCGCGATGCGGCCCTCGGCCCCGGCCCGCGCGATCGACGAGCGCAGCTGCGGGTCCCACCACACGTGGTAGGTGTCGACGACCACGCCCACGGTCTGGGGCGCGAACGGCGCCGCCAGGTCGAGCGCCTGCCCCAGCGTGGAGATCACCGCGCGGTCGGCGGCAAACATCGGGTGCAGCGCCTCGAGCACGATGCGCACGTCGTGCTCGGCCGCGAACGGCGCCAGCTCGGCGATGCGGTCGGCGACGCGGGCGCGGGCGGCGACGACGTCGCGGTCGCCCGGCCCGGCGTCGCGCCGGGGGCCCTGGCCGGGCGTGCTGAGGGCAGGCAGGCCGCCCACGACGAACACCAGCTCGCGCGTCCCGACCCCCGCCGCCTCCTCGATGGCGCGCCTGTTGTCGTCCAGCGCGGCGGCGATGCCCGCGTCGTCGGCGGCGGTGAGGAAGCCGCCGCGGCACAGGGACGAGACCCGCAGGCCGGCGTCCGTGACGATCCGCGCGGCCTTGTCCGCGCCGTGCTCCTGCACCTGGTGGCGCCACAGGCCCACGGCACCGAGGCCTGCAGCCGCCGCGGCGTCGACCGCCTCGGCGAGGGTGGCGTGCTTGACCGTCGCGGTGTTGAGGGAGCAGCGGCTCAGGTCGGCGGCGCTCATGCCGTCACCCCGTGCGTGGTCAGGAGGGCGTCGAGGCGGCGGGCGGCCAGCGCCGGGTCGAGCAGCAGGCCGCACCCGTCGGCGAGGCGGGCCAGCTCGACCAGGTGCGCGAGCGACCGGCCGGACTGCAGGCCGCCGACCAGCTGGAAGCCGGGCTGGAACCCGTTCAGCCAGGACAGGAAGGCCACGCCCGTCTTGTAGTAGTAGGTCGGCGCGGCGAAGATGTGCCGCCCCAGCTTCTCCGTCGACGCGAGGATCGCGTGCCCGCGGGCCGCGCCGTCGGGGTCGCCCGCCGCGCCGGCGTCGAACGCCTGCAGCGCCGTGGACGCCGCCGGGTAGATCGCCGCGAAGATGCCGAGCAGGGCGTCGGAGTGGCCCTGCTCGTCGCCCGCGATCAGCTCGGGGTAGTTGAAGTCGTCGCCGGTGTAGAGCCGGACGGGCGAGCCGTCGAGCGCGGCGAGCGCACGACGCAGCCCGATCTCGTGGCCGGCGTCGAGCAGTGAGACCTTGACGCCGTCGACCTTGTCCTGGTGCGCCGTGATGACGTCGAGGAAGGTGGCCGTGGCCGAGGCGATGTCGTCGGACCCCCAGTAGCCCGCGAGGGCCGGGTCGAACATCGTGCCCAGCCAGTGCAGGACGACGGGCCGGTCCGCCTCGGCGAGGACGGCGTCGTAGACGCGGGCGTAGTCCTCGGGGGAGCGGGCCGCCCGTGCCAGGGCGCGGGAGGCCATGACGATCACTTGCGCGCCGGCGTCCTGCACGACGTGCACCTGCTCGCGGTACGCGTCGACGACGGCGGCGAGCGCGGCAGGGTCGCCGGGCTCCCACGTCGCGACCTGGGCGGGGTCGAGCTGGTCGGTGCCCGCGCCGCAGGCGATGCGCGCCCCGACGGAGGCCGCCTCCGCGGAGGACCGGCGCACGAGCTCCTGCGTGGCCGCCCAGTCGAGGCCCATGCCGCGCTGCGCGGTGTCCATGGCGTCGGCGACGCCCAGGCCGTGCTCCCAGATGCGGTGGCGGTACGCGAGCGTCGCGTCCCAGTCGACGACGGCGGGCGCGCCGGGCACGTTCTCCGCGCCGACCTGGGGCACGACGTGCGCGGCGGCGAACGCGACGCGCGAGGTGATCGGCCCGGTGGGCGTGGTCCACGGACCGGGCGCGTGCAGCTCGCGCACCTCGGTGCCGGTGGCGCGCCCGGAGGCGTCGAACCGGGGCAGGCGCACGGTGACGCCGCTGGTCGCCAGCTCGGGCGCCGGCGCGGGTCGGAGGGCGGGCGTCGTCGTCACAGCGTGATCTCCGGGACGTCGAGGCGGCGACCCTCGGCCGAGGAGCGTAGCCCCAGCTCGGCGAGCTGCACGCCGCGCGCGGCCGACAGCAGGTCGAAGCGGTGCGGGCGCCCGGCGACGACGTCGCGCAGGAACTCCTCCCACTGCAGCTTGAAGCCGTTGTCGAGGTCGGCGTTGGCGGGCACCTCGAGCCACTGGTCGCGGAACGGCTCCGTGACGGGCAGGTCCGGGTTCCACACCGGCTTCGGGGTGTGCGCCCGCTGCTGCGCGACGCACTTGCGCAGGCCCGCGACGGCGGAGCCGTGCGTCCCGTCCACCTGGAACTCCACGAGCTCGTCGCGGTACACGCGCACGGCCCACGAGGAGTTGATCTGCGCGACGACGGGGTCGCCGCCCGGCGTCTCGATCTCGAAGATGCCGTAGGCGGCGTCGTCGGCGGTGGCGGCGTACTCGCGGCCCTGCTCGTCCCAGCGGGTGGGGATGTGCGTGGTGGTCTGGGCGTTGACGGTCCGGACCGCGCCGAGGATGCCCTCGAGGACGTAGTTCCAGTGGCAGAACATGTCCGTGGTCATGCCGCCGCCGTCCTCCTTGCGGTAGTTCCACGACGGGCGCTGGGCGGCCTGGTGCTCGCCCTCGAACACCCAGTAGCCGAACTCGCCGCGCAGCGACAGGATGCGGCCGAAGAAGCCCTCGTCGACGAGCCGGCGCAGCTTGACCAGGCCCGGCAGGTACAGCTTGTCGTGCACGACGCCGGCGGTGACGCCGGTCTCCTCGCGCAGGCGGGCGAGCTCGACGGCCTCCGCGAGCGTCTCGGCGGTCGGCTTCTCGGTGTAGACGTGCTTGCCGGCCTGCATCGCCTTGGTGAGGGTCTTGGCGCGCAGCGAGGTCATGGACGCGTCGAAGACGATGTCCGTGGCGGGGTCCGCGATGATCCCGTCGAGGTCGGTGGTGTACTGCTCGACGCCGTGCAGCGCGGCCAGCTCGGCGAGCCTGGACTCGTTGCGTCCCACGAGGACGGGCTCCACCTGGACGCGCGAGCCGTCGGGCAGCTCGACGCCGCCCTGCTCGCGGATCGGCAGGATGGAGCGCACGAGGTGCTGGCGGTAGCCCATGCGGCCCGTGACGCCGTTCATCGCGATGCGCAGGGTGCGCGTGGGTGTGCTCACTCAGGACTCCTTCGTCGTCGGCGCGGGCGGCGCCGGGGCGGTTGCACGGACCCGATGCCGAGCGGCAGGGGAATGCGCTTTCCCGATCACGGTAAGGTGTGTGCGGCGAGCGCGTCAAGGCGTCTCGCCCCGACAGAGCAGGAGGACCACGTGGCACGAGCGAGGCTGCAGGACGTCGCGGACCGCGCGGGGGTCTCCCTCGCCACGGCGTCGCGGGTGCTCAACGGGTCGGCGCGACAGCCCGGCGCGGAGCTGGTCGCCCGGGTCCGGGCGGCGGCGGCCGAGCTGGGCTATGTGGTGAACGCCCAGGCCCAGGCGCTGGCGCGCGCCCGGTCAGGGCTCCTCGGCCTCGTGGTGCAGGACATCTCGGACCCCTACTTCTCCTCCATCGCCGCGGGCGCGCAGGCGGCGGCGCGCGAGAGCGGACGCCTCGTCCTGCTCGCCTCGACCGGGCGGGACCCCGAGGCCGAGCGGGAGGCGGTCGCCGCGTTCGCGGCGCACCGCGTGGACGCCGTGGTCGTCGCCGGCACGCGGTGGACGCCCGACGAGGACGCGGCCCTCGCCGCCGAGCTCGACGCGTTCGTCACCGCCGGCGGGCGGTCCGTCATCGTCGGCCAGCCCGTGGGCGACGGGTCCGTGGTGCGGCCGCCGAACGCGGCCGGCGCGCGCGCCCTCGCGGAGGCGCTGCTCGCCCAGGGGCAGCGGCGCTTCGTGGTGCTCGGCGGCCCGGCCCGGGTCGTGACGTCGCGCGAGCGCACGGACGCGTTCACCGCGGCGGCGCGCGCCGGGGGTGGCACGGTCGGGGAGGTCCTCACCGCGGAGTTCTCCCGCGACGGCGGCTACGCGGCCGGCGACGACGTCGCCGAGCTCGTCCGCGACGACGCGTCCGGCGGCGAGCCGCTGTGCGTCTTCGCCGTCACCGACGTGATGGCGATCGGCCTGATCGCCCGCCTGCGCGAGCTCGGCGTCGAGGTGCCGCGCGACGTGCGCGTCGCCGGGTTCGACGACGTCCCCACGCTGCGCGACCACGCGCCCGCCCTGTCGACCGTCCGCATCCCGCTCGAGGAGATGGGCAGCCTCGCCGTGCGCGCCGCCGTCGGCGAGGCCGCGCCCGGAGCCGTCACCGAGGTCGACTTCGAGGTGCGGCTGCGCGACTCGACGCGCTGACACCGGGCCGGGTCGGGGCGGCGTCAGCCGCGGGCGAGCGTCAGCCCCAGCCCGCGGTGGGCGCGCTCGACCGTGGCCGCGTACGACGACAGCATCCGCACGTGGCTGAACCGGGGCCGCGCCCCGACGAGCGCCGCCGCGAGGCTGTCGCGACGGGCGGCGGCCTCGACCCAGGCCGCCGCGATCTCTGCCGGGTCGAAGCCGGTCACCAGACCGATGCCGTCCACGATCCGCGCGCTGTCGCCGACCGGCGTCGTCACGGGCACCGCGCCGCACATCGCACCCTCGATGAGGCACAGCGGGGCGGCCTCGCCGAACGCCGACGTGAGCGCCACGACGTCCGACGCAGCCAGCACCTGCTCCAAGTCGTGCCGCACGCCCAGCAGGTGCACGCGGCCGAGCAGGTCGGGCCGGTCGGCGAACGCGAGCGCCAGGTCGGCCGTCAGCTCCGGGTTGGTCGGGCTCATGCCCGCCCCGCACATCACGACGTGCGCGTCGTCGTCGCGCCCGAGCAGCTCGCGCGCCGCCGCCACGAACAGTCGCGGGTTCTTCATCGCGTCGTAGCGCGCCGCGTACGTCACGACCATGCCGTCGACCGGGAGGCGGTGCGCCCCGCGCAAAGCGAGGCGGCGGGCCGCGGGCACGGGGCGGAAGCGCGTCAGGTCGACGCCGTTCGGGATCACCCGCAGCAGGTGCGCCGGCACCCCGGCCGCCTCGTACGCGGCGCGCGTCGACTCCGCGCAGCACACGACGGCCGCGAGCCGTCCGTCGTCCGCGGCGGCCAGCAGGTGCCCGAGCCCGGACCCCTGGTTCTGCGGGTCGGACCGGTGCAGGCACGCGACGACGGGTCGGTCGGGGAGCACGTCGGGACGGGAGAACAGGCGCAGCGGCTGCTCCTTGAGGGAGAGCACGACGTCCGTGCCCCGCAGCTCGCGGGCCAGGACCTCGGCCTCTGCGTCCGTGAGGACCTCCGGGTCGTGCGGCACCTCGGTGGACCGGCCGAGCGACGCCACCCGCACGCCCGCCGCCGTCAGCCGCCGGTACCGGGGGTCGTCCACCATGCGCTGACGGGCGGACTCGCGCCGCACCTCGGCGTGGATGCTGAGCACGGCGTGCCGCTGGCGGCCCTGACCGTGCAGGCCGGCCACCACCGACGAGTGCAGCACCCGCGCGCCACCGCTGAAGAATCCCTCGTAGAGGGACAGGACTCGAAGAACTCCGCGCTCGGCCATCTGGACCACCTCCTGCCCTCAGCGTGAGCGGCGATGGTGTGGGGCCGATGACCGGCGTGTGACATTCTCATGACGTCACGGCGCCGTCGCGATGGACATGCCTTGGTCTCTAGTGCCGCGCTTCCCACGGGTCGAGGAGCCGGACGCCCAGGGGTGCGAAATGCTTGACGTTCCGGGTCACCACGACCATGCCGTGTGCCTCGGCGGTCGCGGCGATGAGCGCATCGTCGGCGGGAGCGCCCTCCGGGAAGGGGTAGCGCCCGAAGATCCGTGCGGCACGGACGTCGTAGGGCAGGACCCGGTGGGTGGTCGCGAAGGTGGGCAGCACCTGGGCCTCGAACCATTCCCGCAGGATCGCGCCCTGCTTCTGGTCTTCCCGCTCCTTGACCCGGATCCCCTGTTCGATCTCCCCGAGGGTGAACGCCGTCGTGAACTGGTCGACTAGCGGGACGCTCCTGACCCATGCCTCCACCGCCGGAGCCCTGCCAGGCACCCGCAAGGCGGAGATGACGTTCGTGTCCAGCACGTACATCAGAAGTCGACCTCGCGAACGCCGACTCGGGTGGCAGGCGGGTCCCAGTCAAAGTCGGCCTCCGGACGTCGGTCGGCGAGAAGCTCGACGAGGCTCGCGGGCTGCTCGGAGAGGGCGGCGCTGAGGATCGCGCGTGCCTCCGCCTCGACCGATCGATGGTTGCGCTCGGCGCGCGCCCGCAGGCTGGCCTTGGTGCCGTCGGGAAGGCTTCGGATCAACACCTGTTCCATCGAGCGTCCTCCTCTAGTGATATCGCCTCTATGATAGCAGCGATTCTGTGGCATGCCAGGGCGGGACCGTACGCACCGCTGGCCACGTGGTTCCGTTTGCTCTTCCTGATCGTGGTCATCGGGTCCGTTGTCGCCCTGGCAGTGCGTGGTAGGCGTCGATGGCGAGGCCGCCGTGCGTGGGCTGCCGGTGTATTGACCGTCGCATGTCTGCTTCCGGCGGTGACGCTCGGGGCCATCGCGGAGCAACAGATGCCTGTCGTCGAGCGCGATCTTGCGACTCAACCCGTGTGCACACAGCTCAACGGCAGCGAACATGCCACCTTGTATGTCGATCCGGCGCACAGCGCCTCCTTGAGGGCTGATGGCTTCGGGTCGCTGGCCGCTACCGGTTGCTCAGCGATGTCGTTCCCGGTCTCTGGTCGACTGGGAGGTTGATGAGTGCCTGGCCACGTTCCAGGTCTACCGAGACCCCCAGGTCTGTCCCGGGTGCCTGCGTGATCTCCAGGCGCTTGTACTCGAGGTCCTCGCGAGTATGGGTGCGTGAGGGTTGGAAGACCTCGATGAGTTCACCGAGTGCAACGGCGCCGCCGCTGGGCCCCTGTGGGGGCCGCGGGGTGCGGGGACGTAGCGAGGCGATGAGGCCGCCGACGCCGGCGAGAGCGATCCCGCCCACGATGAACAGCGCGAGTATGAGGAGGTCGCCGAACGCATGGGTTGCGTCGAGGTCGGCGTGCGAAATCTGCAAGGCCCCAAAGTCCTGCTCCACCATTTTCGCCCGTCTCTCACCAACCTGAAGCGTGGAGCGCGCCGGGGGCCTGTCGGAGGCCGGTGGCACGGTGGGCTCATGGCCACCGAGCCGGCGTCGCCCACGTCCGTCGCGCTGCTGCGCGGCCTCAACGTGGGCGGCCACCACCAGGTCGCGATGCCGGACCTCGTCGCCTGCCTCGAGGGCGCCGGCCTCGGCGTCGTGCGCACCGTGCAGGGCAGCGGCAACGTCCTGCTCGCCGCGCACCCGGCGAGCGGGCCGGAGCTGGAGGCGACGATCGAGGCGGCGCTCGCGGACCGGTTCGGCTTCGCCGTCCCCACGCTGGTCCGCTCGCGCGACGAGCTCTCGGCCACCGTCGAGGCCGCGCCGCCCGACCATGGCTCCGACACCCTGCGCAGCGACGTCTACTTCCTCAAGGCGCCGCTCACCGCGCGAGAGGTGCTGGACGTGATGCCCGAGCTGCGCGACGGCGTCGACGCCGTCGCGCCCGGGCCGGGCGCCGTCTACTTCTCCCGTGTCGCCGCGCAGGCGCGACGGACGCGGATCCAGCGACTCATGGCCCTCCCCGTCTTCCAGCAGATGACCGTGCGGACCTGGCGCACCACCACCCGGCTCCTGGAGCTGCTCGACGAACCCCTACCGTTGCCGCGCCGCGACCCCTAGGGTCACGGCAGCGGCGCGGTCGGCGTGCCGACGGACCGGCAGGAAGAGGACGACGTGGCGCAGGAGACCAGCGGCGGGCACGCCGTGCTCGACCAGGGTGCGCTCGCCGCGCACAGCGGCCTGACGCCGTCGTACGCCGCGGCGCTGGCGATCTGCGGGATCGCGGTGCTGTACTTCCCGCCGCTCGCGCTGGTCGGCGCCGTCGGGACGGGCGTCGCAGGCCGGCGCCGGCCTTGGGTCGTCGCGGCCGCCGTCGTCGTCGTCGCGTGGGCGCTGCTGCGCTGGGCCGCCCTGGTCTTCCTCCGCTGACGCCCCGGGCCGTCAGTCGATGCAGAACTCGTTGCCCTCGACGTCCTGCATCGTGATGCAGGACTCCTCCTCGCCGTCGGCGTACTGCGTGTACAGGTAGACCGCGCCGAGCGGCTCCAGGCGCGCCTGCTCGGCGCGCAGGGCGGCGAGGCGCTCGTCGCCGACCAGGCCCGTGCCCACCCGCACGTCCAGGTGCACGCGGTTCTTCACGACCTTGCCCTCGGGCACGCGCTGGAAGTACAGCCGCGGGCCTACGCCCGTGGGGTCGACGGCGGCGCACGTCACGCCGGCGGGCAGCTCGTACCCCAGCACCTCGCACCAGAAGCGGGCGACGCGCTCCGGGTCCGCGCAGTCGAACGTGACCTGGAACTGCTTGACGGGCGACATCGCCCCACCGTAGCGCCGCGGACGTCGTCGGGCCGAGGCTGCTCCGAGCTATGCCGCGAGGAGGGCGCGGATGTCCCGCTCCGCCTGCGCGGGCGACACGGCGCGGCAGCCGAGCCTCACCCAGCGGCGCACGAGCGCGGGCTCGGCGCGCAGCAGTCCCCAGCCACGGCGCACCAGGGTCGGCACCGGCTTGCGGGCCTCCGCGACGTCGCGCAGGAAGCGGAACCAGAACGTCATCAGGCGCGGCCGGGCGAGGCAGATCGCGTCGGCGAGGATGCCCTCGCTCCGGCAGGCCGCGACCAGCTCGGCGGCGAAGATGCCCTCCGCCACGACGACCGGCGCCTCCGCCGTCTCCAGGACGGTCGTGCCCGTGCGGCGGGACGTCGGGATGTCGTAGACGGGCACCTCGGCGCGGCCCGTCGCGACGACGTCGCGCAGCGCGTCGAGGGCCGCCTCGCGGTCCCAGCTGGCCGGGTCGTCCCAGTCGACGATGCCGAACCGCATCGGCATGCCGGGGTGGTCGAGGTCGCGGTAGAAGTCGTCCAGGTTGACCACCGGCAGGCCGAGCCGGCGGGTGAGCGCCGTCTTGCCCGAGCCCGACGGCCCCGTGAGGAGCACGATCCGGCGGACAGGCCGACGTGCGCCCTCCGGCACGTCGAAGAGGGCGTCGGACGGAGGCTCGGGCGTCGGGCCGTCGGCCCGCGGCGCGCTGTCGGTCACGGGAAACCATTGTGCGGCCTCGGCGGCAGCCGCACGATCCCGGCGCGTGCGGACGTGGGGGAGGGGTGACGCCCGAAACGTCCTCGCGAGGCCGGCTCCGCCTCTTGCGAAAACGTTATCGACATCGTTATCTTGCAGCGTCGGACCTGTCCGACGTCTGACCCGAGCCAGAGAAGTCTCGATCGGAGAGGAACAACGATGTCCCATTCCCCCCACCGCAGGTGCGCCGCCGCCGTCGTGGCGTCGGCCGTCACCGTCCTGGCCCTGGCCGCCCCGGCGGCGCAGGCCGCGCGGCCCGAACCCACGCTGCGCTCCGCTGCGCCGCACGACCTCGAGATCGGCAGCGCCGTCTGGGGCCAGCGGGAGCTGCTCGACTACGACCGCAAGCACCCGAGCACCTTCCAGCAGATCCTCGGCGACGAGTTCGGCTCGGTCACCCCCGAGAACGACATGAAGTGGGCCGAGATCCATCCCGAGCCGGGCGTCTACGACTTCTCCGGCGCGGACGCCGTCGTCGCCTTCGCACGGGCCCACGGCCAGGAGGTCCGCGGGCACACGCTGCTGTGGCACAGCCAGAACCCGGAGTGGGTCACCGAGGCGAGCAAGAGCTGGACCTGTGACGAGGCGCGCGACGTCCTCGAGGACCACGTGCGCACCGTCGTCGGCCGCTACGCGGGCGAGATCTACGAGTGGGACGTGATCAACGAGGTCATGCAGGACGACTGGGACGCCGGCGGCGTGCGGCTGCGCACCGAGGCGAACCCGTTCCTCAAGGCCTGTGCGCAGGACCCCGTGGGCCTGATCGGTGACGTCTTCCGGTGGGCGCACGAGGCCGACCCCGAGGCGCTGCTCTTCATGAACGACTACAACGCGGAGGGGATCAACACCAAGACCGACGCGTACTACGAGCTGGCGAAGGAGCTGCTCGCCGACGGGGCTCCGCTGCAGGGCTTCGGTGCGCAGAGCCACCTGAGCCTCCAGTACGGCTTCGACGACTCGATGCGGGCCAACTTCGAACGGTTCGCCGACCTCGGGCTGAAGGTGGCCGTCACCGAGGCCGACGTCCGCATGCCCCTCGGCGACGACGGCGAGCCGACCGCCGAGCAGGTCGCGCTCCAGACGGACCGGTACGACCGGCTGCTCCAGGCATGCCTCGACGTCGCCGCCTGCACCAGCTTCACGGTCTGGGGCTTCGACGACGGGCGGTCGTGGGTGCCCGGCGTCTTCCCGGAGGGCTACGCCACGATCATGACCGAGGACTTCGCGAAGAAGCCGGCGTACCAGGCGCTGCTCTCGGGCCTCACCGACGCCACGCCGGGGACCTCGCCGCGCACCCCGCCGGGCCGGAACGGCTGAGCGGATCAGTCCAGCAGGAGGACGTGCAGGGTCCGCGGGCCGTGCACGGCCTCCACGCGGTCCAGCTCGATGTCCGACGTCGCGGACGGGCCGGAGATCCACGTCAGGGGGCGGTCCGGGTGCTCGCCGAGCAGCCGGACCGCCTCCGGCACCGTCTGCACGGCCTGGTCGGCCCGCACGACGCACAGGTGCACGTCGGGCACCAGCGAGATCGCGCGCCGGCCCTGGTCGGGCTCGCCGTCGAGCACGATCGTGCCCGTCTCGGAGACGGCGACCCGGGCGGAGGTGACGACGGCGGCCACGGCGTCGAGGTCCGTCGGGGCGAGCGGCTGCTCGCGCGAGTCGCGCACGACCTGGACGTCCGCGGGCAGCGCCGCCAGCCATGCGTCGTCGAGCCCGCTCGGCGCCACGACCCGCAGCGAGCTGTCAGAACCACGTGGCGCTCCACCCTCACCTAGTCCTGACAGCTCAGGGCCCGGAGAGTTGTCAGAACCAGGAGCGGCCATACCGTCACGTGGTTCTGACAGCTCGGCGACGAGGGTGGCGATCGTGGTGGGCAGGTCGGCGGCGGAGACCCGGTGCACGTGCGCCTTGTAGTCCACCAGCCGGTCGACGAGCTGCTCCAGCACCTCGGGCGAGCCGGCGTCGTGCTCCCCGGCGGCGCGGTAGGCGCGCGGCACCGGCTCGGGGCGAGGCGGGGTCCCGACCTTGCCCGACGGCGTCGTGCCCGACCCGCTCTGCCCGAGCGCCGCCCGCACTCGCGCCAGGACCTCGGTGCGTGCCTCGCTCATCGCGAGCCCTCCTCGTTCTCGTGCTCGGCCTGCCACCACTGCCGGAACGTCTGCCGCGGCGGGGCAGGCAGGTCGCGCGACCGGGTCCACCCGGACGCCGGCGGCGGCGCCACGGAGAGGGCGTGGTCGCGGCCACCCAGCCCGGAGCCCAGCGTCGCGGCACGCCCCGCGAGCGCGAACCGGTCGCCGTCGGCCATCACCCACGACGCGGCCTTCATGGCCGTGCGCCACGGGTCGACGCCGCGCGACGACCGGTCGGCGTCCACCTCCCGGGCGCGCAGGTCCACCAGGATCGACGGGATGTCGATCTTCACCGGGCACACCTCGTAGCAGGCTCCGCACAGGGACGACGCGTACGGCAGCGAAGCGTTCGGGTCGTGGTGCCCGGACACGCCGCCCGACGAGGCGGTGAGCTGCGGGGTGAGGATGGCGCCGATCGGGCCCGGGTAGACGGAGCCGTAGGCGTGGCCGCCCACCCGCTCGTAGACGGGGCACACGTTCAGGCAGGCGGAGCAGCGGATGCAGTGCAGCGCGGACCGCCCCACCTCGTCGGCGAGGACGTCGGTGCGGCCGTTGTCGAGCAGCACCAGGTGGAACTCCTGGGGGCCGTCGCCCGGCGTCACGCCCGTCCACAGGGACGTGTATGGGTTCATCCGCTCGCCGGTCGAGGAGCGGGGGAGCAGCTGGAGGAACACCTCGAGGTCGTCGAAGGTGGGCACCAGCTTCTCGATGCCCATGACCGTCACCAGCGTGTCGGGCAGCGTGAGGCACATGCGCCCGTTGCCCTCGGACTCCACGACGGCGAGCGTGCCGGTGTCCGCGACGGCGAAGTTCGCACCGCTCACCGCGACCTTCGCCGACAGGAACTTGCGGCGCAGGTGCGCGCGGGCGGCCATCGCGAGCTCGCGCGGCACGTCCGACAGGTCGGGCGGGGCGTCGCCCATGCGGGCGAGGAAGATGTCGCGGATCTCGGACCGGTTGCGGTGGATCGCGGGCACCAGGATGTGCGAGGGCATGTCGTCGGCGAGCTGCACGATGAGCTCGGCCAGGTCCGTCTCGATCGCGGCGATGCCGTCGGCGGCGAGCGCCTCGTTGAGGCCGATCTCCTGGGTGGCCATCGACTTGACCTTGACCACCTCGTCGGCGCCCTTGGACCGTGCGATGTCGGCGACGATCCGGTTCGCCTCGGCCGCGTCGCGCGCCCAGTGCACGACGCCGCCGCGTGCGGTCACGTTCTCCTCGAGCGTGGCCAGCAGGTCGGGCAGCTGCGCCATGACCTGCTGCTTGAGCGCGGAGCCGGCGTCGCGCAGCGCCTCCCAGTCCGGCACCTCGTCGACGACGGCGGCACGCTTGGCGCGGATCACCTGGGTCGCGTGGCCCAGGTTGCGGCGCAGCTGGTCGTTCGCCAGCGTCTGCTTCGCTGCGGCGGGGAAGTCCTGACCCCAGCGCAGCGGCTCCTGCGGGTGCGGGACGGGGCCGAACGGCTCGTCCGTGGTGGTGGCGGGTCGCGGCCGGGGAAGGCCGAGGAACGTCTGGCTCATCGCGCCACCCCCGAGTCCGTGCGCGCGGCATCCCGGCCGGGCCGGGTGAACGTCGTCTCCGGCAACGGCGTCGGCTCCTCGCGGGTGGAGGCGAGCACCTCCGCCAGGTGCAGCGCACGGATCCCGGTGCCCTGGCGGGAGAGGCCGCCGCCGATGTGCATCAGGCACGACATGTCGCCGGCGGTGAGCACCTCGGCGCCGGTGCCGCGCACGTGCGCCGTCTTGTCCTCGAGCATCGCAGCCGACGTGTCCGCGTTCTTCAGCGCGAACGTGCCGCCGAACCCGCAGCACGTGTCGGCCGCGGGCAGCTCCACCAGGTCGATCGCGTCGACGGCGCGCAGCAGCCGCAGCGGCTTGTCGCCCACGTGCAGCATCCGCAGCGAGTGGCAGGTGGGGTGGTAGGTCACGCGGTGCGGGAACCACGCACCGACGTCGGTGAGGCCGAGCACGTCGACCAGCAGCTCGGACAGCTCGTACGTCTTCGCGGACACCGCCTCCGCGGTGGCGGCCAGGTCGTCGAGACCGGCACGTCGGCACACCATCGCCTGCTGGTGACGCACCGACCCGGTGCACGAGCCGGACGGCATGACGACGGCGTCCCACTCGCCGTCCGCCACCGGCGCGAAGGTCTCCACGTGGTTGCGGATCACCGGCACCGCTTCGCGGAAGTAGCCGGTGTTGACGTGCATCTGTCCGCAGCACGCCTGGTCGGTGGGGAACACGACCTCGTGGCCGAGCCGCTCCAGCAGGCGCACCGTCGCGCGCGGGGCTCCGGGGAACAGGGTGTCGGCGAGACAGGTGGCGGCGAGGGCGATGCGCATACGACTCCTCGGTACTCCTTCGGCGCCGCAGCGATGCGGCGGTCGGCTCGGTCCAGCAGGTTCAGGATGGCGCGGGCAGGGCGGCGGCGCACGGAGGTCGGCACCGCGCGGCCACTGTAGCCGATGTGGTCAGACCATTGTCGCCACGGTCGTTACGCTGGGCCCGTGCGCACCCATGAACGAGTCCTCGCCTACCTCGAGGAAGGCATCGCCGCCGGCCGGTGGGGCCTCGGCGAGCGGCTGCCGGGCGAGCGAGCGCTCGCGGAGGACCTCGGCGTCTCCCGGCCGTCGGTGCGCGAGGCGATCCGCGTGCTCGACGCCCTCGGCATCGTGCGCCCCGGCGTCGGCTCCGGCCCGAACGCGGGCGCCGTCGTCATCGACCGCCCCGCCGCGGGCCTGGGTGCGGCGGTCCGGCTGCACGTCGCGACCGGGACCCTGCCCGTGCGGGACGTCGTCGCCACGCGGGTGCTGCTCGAGTCGTGGGCCGTGGCGCAGGCCGCGGAGCGGGTCGTCGACCATGCGCCGGGCACGGCCGCGCACCTGGAGGAGGCGCGTCGGCTGCTCGCACGGATGGAGGACGACGACGTCCCTGCGGCCGAGTTCCTCGAGCTCGACCAGGCGTTCCACCTGGAGTTCGTCCGCATGGCCGGCAACGTCCTCGTCGAGGCGGTCATGACCGGACTGCGCGGCGCGATCGGCGGCTACGTCGCCGTCGGCATCGAGCGGCTGCCGTCGTGGCCGCGCACCGCGGCCCGGCTGCGCACCGAGCACCGGACCGTGCTGGACGCCGTCGCCGCCGGTGACGGCGCGGCAGCCGCCTCCGCCGTCCGCGCCCACATCGAGGGCTTCTCCCGCGAGGCAGGCGTCTGACGCCTCGCCGAGGGAGTCCCGGTCCTGCCGAGGTAGTCCCGGTCCCGCCGAGGTAGTCCCGGTCCCGCCGAGGTAGTTGCGCAGTTGCCGAGGTAGTCAAGGTCGCGCTGAGGTAGTCGCGATCAGGCTCAGTCATCGCGGCTCGAGAACTACCTCGGCATTCCTGGTGCTACCTCGGCGTGCCTGGTGCTACCTCGCCGTGCCTGGTGCTACCTCGGCGTGCCTGGTGCTACCTCGCCGTGCCTGGAACTACCTCGGCACGTCTTGCGCTACCTCGGCGGAGGGGTGCAGGGGTTGTGGCGTCTCCCGGTGGCGGGCATCATGGTGGCGCACTTCTCCTTGAATCCATTCAACCTCGACGCCGACGACGGCGGTCGAGGGCGGCTCGACGACGAGACCCCGAGGTGAGCATTCGTGCCAGAACGATCACGACCACTGCGTCCATCGATGGAAAGCGCTAACCCGAACCCCCGACGACGCGGGGACCTCCCTGCCCGGCGCACGCTCGCCGCGGGGGTCGCGACCGCCGGGCTGATCCTCGCCGGTCTGCCCGCGGTCACGACGGCGGCCGCCGCCGACACCGCGGCCCCGACGTCCGTCCGGGTCGCCCGCGCCGTCGACGGCGCGCTGTCGATGCGCTGGAACGAGGTGGCCGGCGCCACGGGCTACGTGCTGACGCGCAGCGACTCCGTCGACGGCGAGTACACCGAGGTCGCGCGCACCGACGCGCGCACGGTGTACGCCACCGACGACGTGGACACGACGACGGTGCACTACTACCGGGCACAGGCGATCGGCGCCGACGGCACCCTCTCGGCGCCGTCCGCGGCCACGGTGGGCTCGCTCGTCGGGGACGGCGTCGCGGACCCGACCGTCCCCGAGGGCGGCCTCGTCCTGGACTTCGGCCCCGGTGCGGTCTCCGGCGGTGCGACGGCGGTCGACGCCACCACCGCCTACACGGCGAAGCACCGGCTCGGCTTCGTCGACCCGTCCGCCGTCACCGGCACCGACCGGGGCGGCTCCGACGCGCTGCGCTCCGACTTCGTCACCGTGGGCGACACGGAGCTCGTCGTCGACGTGCCGAACGGCGACTACACCGTGGACCTCGTCGCGGGCGACGCCCAGGGCGCCACCGACATCGCGGTCACCGCGGAGCAGATGGCCAAGGTGCAGGCCACGAAGAAGGCTGCGGGCGAGTTCCTCGAGATGAGCTTCGACATCGCCGTCGTCGACGGCCAGCTCAACCTCGAGCTCTCCGGCACCGCGGCGAACCTCGCGGGCCTGACGATCACGCGCCAGGCGCCGCGCGAGGCCGCGAAGCAGCCCACCGCCTACGTCACGGGCGACTCCACCGTGCAGACCTACACCGACGGCTACGCGCCGCAGGCGGGCTGGGGTCAGATGCTGGAGCGGTTCCTGTCCGACGACGTCGCCGTGGACAACCAGGCGATCGGCGGCCGCTCGTCGAAGAACTTCATCAGCCAGGGCCGCCTCGACACGGTGCTGCGCGAGATCCGCCCGGGCGACTACCTGTTCGTCCAGTTCGGCCACAACGACGCGAGCTACGGCGTCGACGACCGGTACGCGGCCCCCGCGGACTACCGCAACTACCTGCGGGCCTACGTCGACGGCGCGAAGCAGCGCGGCGCCACGCCGATCCTCGTCACCCCAGTGTCGCGGCGCAGCTTCGACGCCACGGGGCAGGCGAACGTGTCCTTCCCCGAGTACGTGGAGCAGGTGCGCCAGCTCGCCGAGGAGACGGGGACGCCGCTGGTCGACCTGTCGGCGTCCAGCCGCGCCTACCTCACCGACATCGGCCCGGAGGCGGCGAAGTCCGTCTTCCTGTGGGTGCCCGCGGGCGTGTACGCCGGGCGGCCGAACGGCACGCAGGACGACACCCACTTCCAGACCTACGGCGCCATCCAGATGGCGCGGCTCGTCGCGCAGGACGTCAAGGAGCTCGACGTCCCCCTCGCCGACGACGTCGTCGACGCGGAGCCGCCGGCCGAGGTGCCCGCACGGCCCGCGGGCGTCGTGGCCGGCAGCGTGTCCAGCTCGAGCGCGCGCCTGCGCTGGACCGCCGTCGACGGCGCGGACATCTACAAGGTGCAGGTCAAGCGGGCGGACGCCGCGGACGACGCGTACACGCTGGCGACGACGTCGACCATCGCGCAGGCGGACGTCACGGGCCTCGAGCAGGGCACGGCCTACGACGTGCGGGTGGTCGCCGTGAACGGCAAGGGCGACTCCGAGCCGTCCCAGGCCGTGCGCGCCACGACGAAGGCGCCGGTCTACCGGTTCGACATGCAGCTCGCCGGGAACGTGACCCAGGACGGGTACCTGCCCGTCGACCCGACCACCACGTACACGGCCGCACGCGGCTACGGGTTCACCGGCGCGGTGCCGGGCGGGCGTGACCGCGGCGACAGCTTCGACCCGAAGCCGAGCGCCCTGCTACGCGACTTCCTCCTGCCCGGCAAGAGCACGCCGTTCGCCGTCGACGTCCCGAACGGGACGTACGCGGTCACCGTCCACTGGGGCGACCTGATCGGGACGGCGAAGCTGGGCACCACGCTGGAGGGCAAGGACTACGGCTCGTCCAACGCGGGCAAGGGAAGCCTCTCGACCAAGGTGATCCAGCCGGTGGTCGTCACCGACGGGCGGCTCGACGTCGTCGCGGACGGCTGGCTCAACGGGCTCGAGATCACGCCGCTGCTGTACGCGCCGACGAAGCTCGTGGCCGACGACGTCCAGGTCGACGGCACCGACGTCGCGGTCTCGCTCAGCTGGGAGGCCGCGAAGGACGCGGCCGGGTACCGGGTGTACCGGCAGGCCGAGGGCGCGGACGCGCCCGAGGCGCTCGGCGAGCCGACCGGCGCGTCGTTCGTCGACACGACGGCCGACGTCGGGCTCACCTACACCTACACGGTGGTCGCGCTCGACGCGGCGGGCACCGAGTCCGTGCCGTCGAACGCGGTGGAGCTGGTGACGGTCGACCCGGACGTCGCGAAGGCCGCGGTGCCCACGGGTCTCGCCGTCGGCGACGTGGCGAAGCACTCGGTCGCGCTGAGCTGGGACGAGGTCGACGGAGCGCTCTTCTACCAGGTGTACCGGGCCGCACCCGGGAAGGACCTCACCCTGCTGGCGCGGGCGTCCGAGCCCTCCTACACGGACTCCGACGTCCTCACCACGGTCGGCTACACGTACGCCGTCGCGTCTGTGAACGCGGGCGGCGTGTCCGACCGCTCCGCGACGGTCACCTCTCCGGCGCCGACGAAGCTCGCCCGCCAGGCCGAGCGTCTCGACCGGTCGCCGGTGGCGGTCGCGACGGGCGACGACGGTGCTGACGGCGTGTACGTCGGCTGGCGGGTGCTGGGCGACGACCCGGACGACGTGGCGTTCCACGTCTACCGGGACGGCACGCGGATCACGGACCAGCCGCTGACCGGCGCGAGCAACCTCGTGGACCCGGACGGCACGGCAGGCTCGACCTACCGGGTCGCCACGGTGCGCGACGGCATCGAGCGCTGGGCCACGCCGGAGTTCTCCGTGTGGGACGACCAGACGCTCGACGTCCCGCTGGACAAGCCGGCCGACGCGTACACCAAGGACGGTCAGCCGTACTCCTACCGCGCCAACGACGTCTCCGTGGGGGACGTGGACGGCGACGGCCGGTACGAGCTCGTCGTGAAGTGGGACCCGACCAACTCGCAGGACAACTCGAAGGGCGGGTACACGGGCAACGTCTACCTCGACGCCTACGAGCTGGACGGCACGAAGCTGTGGCGCATCGACCTCGGCAAGAACATCCGGGCCGGTGCGCACTACACGCAGTTCCAGGTGTTCGACTACGACGGCGACGGCCGCGCCGAGGTCATGACCAGGACCGCCGACGGCACCGTGGACGGGGCGGGCGTGACGATCGGCGACGCGCGCGCCGACTACCGCAACTCCTCGGGGTACGTGCTCGACGGCCCGGAGTTCCTCACCGTCTTCGACGGCGAGACGGGTGCCGCCGTCGACACGGTCGACTACGCGCCCGCGCGCGGCGACGTCAGCTCGTGGGGTGACGGGTACGGCAACCGGGTCGACCGGTTCCTCGCGGCGACCGCGTACCTCGACGGCGAGCACCCGAGCGCGGTCTTCGCCCGCGGCTACTACACGCGCGCCGTGCTCGTCGCGTACGACTTCGACGGCTCGAAGCTCTCGAAGCGGTGGGTGTTCGACTCCGACGAGCAGGGCGACCAGTACCGCGGGCAGGGGAACCACAACCTCACCGCGGCCGACGTCGACGGCGACCAGAAGGACGAGATCGTCTACGGCTCCATGACGATCGACGACGACGGCGAGGCGCTCTACAACACCGGGCTCGGGCACGGGGACGCGCTGCACGTCTCCGACTTCGACCCGTCCCGGCCCGGCCTCGAGGTCTTCGCGGCCCACGAGGACATGGGGAAGTCGGGCAACACCGGGGCGACGTTCCGGGACGCCGCCACCGGCGAGGTCCTGTGGTCCATCCCGGCCACGAAGGACACCGGCCGTGCCGCGATGGGCGACATCGACCCGCGGTATGACGGCGCGGAGGGCTGGGCCGTCGGCGGGGACGCCGCGTGGAACTCGCGCACCGGCCAGCTGCGCTCGGCCTCGGGCGAGCTGATCTCCTCGACGATCCCGGCGGCCAACTTCCTCACGCTCTGGGACGGTGACCTCCTGGCCGAGATCACCGACCACGACTGGGACGAGGCGACCCGCACCGGCGTGCCGACCATCTCCAAGTGGGACTACGAGAACGCCAAGGAGGTGGAGCTCTACCGGGCCTCCGGGACCCTGTCGAACAACGACACGAAGGGCAACCCGGCGCTGCAGGCCGACCTGTTCGGTGACTGGCGCGAGGAGATCGTGACCCGGACCGCCGACTCGACGGCGCTGCGGATCGCCACCACGACGATCCCGACCGAGCACCGGCTGCGGACCCTGATGTCCGACTCGCAGTACCGGCAGTCGGTCGCCTGGCAGAACACCGCCTACAACCAGCCCCCGCACACGTCGTACTTCCTCGGCGAGGGGATGGACACGCCGGCGGCGCCGCGCCTGGCCTTCACGACCGACGCCCCCGCCGCCGAGCGGGTGCCCGGTCCGGCCACGGCCGAGCCCGGCACGCCCACGGTGACGATCGACGCGTCGCAGCGCGTCGCGCTGCTGCGGGGGGCCGGCACGGCGACGTTCCACGTCAGCCTGGGCCGGGGTCAGAACGGTGAGAGCGTCACCCTGCTGCAGGACGGCGACGTCGTCGCCGAGCAGGAGCTCGTCGACGCGACGCCCGCACGTCAGCGGGCCGACCTCACGGTGGAGGGCATCACCGCCGGCAAGCACCGGTACGTGGCCGTCCTCACCAACCGGTTCGGCGAGACGCGGAGCCAGCCCCTCACGCTGGTCGCGCGCGACCGGCGCTGACGCGCGCCGGCCACCCGCCCGTCCCGTG
>NZ_JBHUWC010000061.1:0-20308 GCF_042670225.1 Isoptericola sp. NPDC057191
CCCGCACCCTGCGCAGGGTGCGGGCCCGTCGTGTCCTCGGTGTCCCGGCGTCAGAAGCCGGTGCCGGTCGGCTCCGGGTACCACTGCCGGAACTTGCGCACCTGGTTGACCTTCGCGGCCGCGACGTACGCACGCCGCTTGGCGCCACCGTCCGCGGACCAGTAGGCGAGCGGGTGCGCCGTGTCCGGCGCGAGGCGGCGCACCTTCGCCCGCAGCCCGTCCTCGCGGACGTACCGCAGCAGCAGGCTCGTCGGCAGGATCGAGTAGAGCACCTCGCGGGTCACGACGACCGGCTCGAGCGCCACCCCGTCCACGTGGTCGGCGACGACGAACCGCGCCACGTTGGCGCCCGCCGCGGTGACGTAGTAGTTGTTGCGGCCGATGCGGGGGTTGACCTCGAAGAACGCGAACTGCCCGTCCCGCGGGTCCACCTTGATGTCGAAGTTGGCGAACCCGCGGTACCCGGTCGCCGCCAGGAACGCCCGCGCCTGGTCGAACATCGCGCCCAGGTCGCCCGTGATCATGGCGGCCGGGTTCCCGAGCCCGTTGGGCGTGTGCTCCTCGAGCAGGACGTGCGCGCCGGCCATGAGCGTGGCCACGCCGTGGGCGTCGACGTACGCGGTGATGGAGCGCATCTGCGTGTCGTCGCCGGGCACCAGCTCCTGCGCCACGAACCGGCCGCGGAACCCTGCCTCCCGCAGGCGGCGCCACAGGTCGTCGAGCTCGGCCTGGCTGCCGATCTCGAACACCTTGCGCTTGCCCGGGAACTCGACGTCCTGGTAGTCCGCGCTGCTCGCAGCCTTCGCGATGAGCGGCCAGCCGACGTCGACCGGCACGGGCTGCCACGACGGGTCGGCGGCGTCCGCGAAGTCCTGCACGATCGTGCGGGGCACGGCGATGCCCACCTTCTCGGCGAGCTCGGCGAAGGTCGCCTTGTCGCTGATGGCGTCCAGGAGCGCCTCGTCGAGGAACGGCACCACGTAGCCCGCGGCCTCCAGCTCCGCACGGTGGCGCACCACGGTGCGCACGAGCCAGTCGGAGTTGGCCAGGAGCAGCAGGCGCCGCCCGGGGTCGGCCGCGAGCGTCTCGGCCGCGACCTTCAGGGCGGCGTCGACGAGCTCGCGGGGGTCGTGGCTGTCCGCGACCTGCACGGTGCGCAGGATGCGGGAGTCGGCGATCGGCCCGGGCACCAGGCCCGAGACGACCGTCGACGTCACGCCGTACTCCTCGTGGAACGCCCTGGCGAGGGCGTACACGCCGATGTCCCCGCCGAGGATGACCGGCGCGAGCTCGGGCCGGGGATCCGGGGCAGAGGTGCGGCTCATGCGCTCACCCGGCCGGGCGCGCCGTCGGGCGTGTTCGTGGCGTGCACGCGCCGCAGCTCGTCCAGCGGGTAGTGCTGGCGGTACTTGCGCCAGTGGTTGACCAGCGCGGTGAGCACGTACAGCCGGCGCCGCGGCGACGCGTCCGCCTTGTAGCGCAGCGGGTGCACGGTGCGGTGCGCCCGCATGAGGCCCACGACGCGCGCACGCAGCGCCGGGTCCAGCACGTAGGAGCGCAGCAGCCGGTGCGGCACGACGGCGTAGAGCACCTCGCGGTCCGCGGTCACCGGCTCCCGGCGCACGCCGCGCACGACGTCGTCCACGAGCACCTCGGCCACGTTCTGGCCCCCGGCGGTGACGTAGTAGTTGTTGCGGCCGATCCGCGGGTTCTGCTCGAAGAACTTGAACACGCCGTCGCGCGGGTCGAGCTTCACGTCGAAGTTCGCGAAGCCGCGCCAGCCCGTGTGCTCCAGCAGCCGCTGCGCGGCGTCGAGGATCGGGTCGATCCGCTCCACGATCATCGCCGACGGGTTGCCACGGGTGGCCGGGGTGCGCTCCTCGAGCAGCACGTGGGCCGAGGCGCGCAGGGTTACGCGCCCGCTGCTGTCGGCGTACGCGGTGACGGACCGCATCTGGGTGTCGTCGCCCGGGATCATCTCCTGCACCAGGAAGCGGCCCCGGAACCCCGCCTCGCGCAGGGAGATCATGAGCCGGTCCAGCTCCGCGGGCGTGGCGATCTCGAAGATCTTCTTCTTCCCCGGGAACGTGACGCCGTGGTAGTCGGCGCTGCTCGCCGGCTTGGCGATGACCGGGAAGTCGAAGGCGACGGGCGCCGGCTGCCAGCCCGCGTCGTCGGCGCCCGCGAAGTCCTGGATCACCGTGGCAGGCGTCGGGATGCCCAGCTCGGCGCAGGCCGCCGCGAACTCCGCCTTGTCGGAGATGCGGTCGATGAGCGCGACGTCGGCGAAGGGCACGACGTACCCGGCACCCTCGAGCTCGGCGCGGTGGTGCACCAGGGTGCGCACCGCCCAGTCCATGTTGGTGAGGGCGACGAGCCGGTCGGTCGAGCCCGCGCCGACCTGCGTGGCGGCGAGCTCGCGCAGCGTCTCGACGATCTGCTCGGGCTCGCTGCCGGACAGCACGACGTCGATGATGCTCGAGTGCGCGATCGGACCGGGCTCGGCGAACGCGACCACGGTGGTGCGCACGCCGTACCGCTCGTGGAACGCCCGTGCGAGGGCGTACACGCCGATGTCGGACCCGACGATGACCGGTCGGAACCCGGGGGTGTCCGCGGCCGGGCCGGTGGCCGGGCTGCTGGGGGTGGTGCTCACGGTGGCGTCAGGCCTCCTGCTCGGTGCGGTCGCCGGACCACTCGGTGTGGAACGTGCCCTCGCGGTCGGTCCGGCGGTAGGTGTGCGCGCCGAAGAAGTCGCGCTGCGCCTGGATGAGCGCGGCGGGCAGCCGCTCGGCCCGGACGCCGTCGTAGTACGCGAGGGACGACGAGAACGCCGGCGTGGGCACGCCGTTGAGGGCGGCCTGCGCGACGACGCGACGCCACGCCGCCAGGCCGTTGGCCACCGCGTTCGTGAAGTACTCGTCGGCGAGCAGCAGGGACAGGTCGGCGTCCCGCTCGTACGCCTCGGTGATGCGGTTGAGGAAGCGCGCGCGGATGATGCAGCCGCCGCGCCAGATGCGGGCCATGGCGCCGCGGTCGACGTCCCAGCCGTACTCGGCCGAGGCCGCCGCGATCTGGTCGAAGCCCTGGGAGTAGGCCACCACCTTCGACGCGTACAGCGCGAGCCGGACGTCCTCGATGAACGCGTCGCGGTCCGTGACGTCCCACGTGCCGGCGTCGGCGGGCAGCGCCGCGCGCCCGGCCTCGCGCTGGGGCACGGAGCCCGACAGCGCGCGGGCGAAGGTCGCCTCGGCGATGCCGGTGATCGGCACGCCCAGGTCGAGGCCGTTCTGCACGGTCCAGCGGCCGGTGCCCTTCTGCTCGGCCTGGTCGAGCACGACGTCGACGAAGGCGCTCCCCGTGGCCGCGTCCACGTGCTGCAGCACGTCGGCCGTGATCTCGATGAGGAACGACTCGAGGTCGCCGGTGTTCCAGTCGGCGAAGATCTGCCCGATCTCCGCGGCGGAGGCGCCCAGCCCCTGCTTGAGCAGGTCGTAGGCCTCGGCGATGAGCTGCATGTCGGCGTACTCGATGCCGTTGTGCACCATCTTGACGAAGTGGCCCGCACCGTCGGGGCCCACGTAGGTGCAGCAGGGGGTGCCGTCCACCTTCGCGGAGATGTCCTCGAGGATCGGGCCGAGGCTCGCGTAGGACTCGCGCGTGCCGCCGGGCATGATCGACGGGCCGTTGAGGGCACCCTCCTCGCCGCCCGACACGCCGGTGCCGACGAAGTGCAGCCCCTTCGCGCTCAGCGCCTTCTCGCGGCGGATCGTGTCGGGGAAGTGCGCGTTGCCGGCGTCGACGACGATGTCGCCCTCCTCCAGCAGCGGGACGAGCTCGTCGATGACGGCGTCCGTGGCGGCCCCGGCCTTCACCATGATGACGACCTTGCGGGGACGCTCGAGCGACGCGACGAAGTCCGCCATCGACTCGGAGGGGACGAAGTCGCCCTCGTGCCCGGCCTCCGCGACCAGCGACTCCGTCTTCGCGTAGGACCGGTTGTGCACGGCGACCGTGTACCCGTGCCGCGCGAAGTTGCGGGCGAGGTTGCGGCCCATGACCGCAAGTCCGGTCACGCCGATCTGGGCACGAGCTGTCATCGTTTCCCTGCTTCCGTCGGTTCTCGGTCGGTCCGGCGTCGTCGGGCGTCGTCGGGCGAGCGGCGAAGGAGCCGGCCCGCCCCGGCCCGGGGAGCCGGGACCAGCGTAGTCGGCGCGGCTCACGAGGTGTACGGACCATCACGATCCGGACACGACCGGCGTCGTGCCGCGTCGCTTCCCCGGCTGACGCCCCGAGCACCGTACGGTGGCAGACGTGACCGGCGATCGCACGGGTGACCCCAGGCAGGATCCCAGGCAGGCGCCCGCACCCTTCGCGGCCGCGCTGGCGTCCTTGCGCGAGCGACGGCTGCGCGGCGAGGTGCACCTCGCGGAGATCCCGGGGCCGACGCGCATCGCCCCGTGGTCCGTCGCCCTGGAGGGCGAGGTCGCGGAGCCCGACGGCGAGGAGGTCGCGACGGGCCGGTTCGTCGTCCTGCACGACCCGGACGGGCAGGAGACCTGGCAGGGCACCTTCCGGGTCGTCACGCTGGTGCGCGCCACCCTCGAGCCCGAGCTCGCGGCCGACCCGCTGCTCGCCGACGTGGCCTGGACCTGGGTGACCGAGGCCCTCGGCGCCGCGGGGGTCGAGCCCGTGGCCCTCGGCGGCACGGTCACGCGCGTGCTCTCCCAGAGCTTCGGCGCGCTGGGCGCGACACCCGACGCCGTCGACCTCGAGATCCGGGCGTCGTGGACGCCCACGGACACCGAGCTCGGCGCCCACCTCGCGGTCTGGGCGGATCTGATGGCCACCGCCGGCGGCCTCCCGCCGCTCCCCGACGGCGTCACCGCGCTGCCGTCCCGTCCGGCGCCTCGCACCCGGCCCTCGTCGCGACCGCATACCGTGGGCCCATGAGCTCAGCAGTTCCCGCGTCCGCCGCTGCCGACGTCGTCCCCCTCACCGAGCCCGCGGGCGGTGTGGGGCGCGTCGTCGATACGCCGGCGGCGTTCGACCGCGTCGTCGAGCGCTTCGGGGCCGGCACCGGACCCGTGGCCGCGGACGCCGAGCGGGCGTCGGGCTACCGGTACGGGCAGGCCACCTACCTCGTGCAGGTGCGCCGGGAGGGTGCCGGCACGGCCCTCATCGACCCGGTCGCGCTGCCCGACCTCTCGCCCCTGGGCGAGGCGGTGGGCGACGCCGAGTGGGTGCTGCACGCCGCCTCGCAGGACCTCCCGGGCCTGGCGGAGCACGGGCTGCGCCCCGCGCGGGTGTTCGACACCGAGCTCGCCGCGCGCCTGCTGGGGCTGGAGCGCGTCGGGCTCGCCGCCGTCGTCGCCGAGCTGCTCGGCCTCGGCCTGGCGAAGGAGCACTCCGCGGTCGACTGGTCCACCCGGCCCCTGCCGGAGGACTGGCTGCGTTACGCGGCGCTCGACGTCGAGGTGCTGGTAGACCTGCGCGACCGGCTCGCCGAACGGCTGGACGCCGACGGCAAGGCGGAGTGGGCCGCGCAGGAGTTCGAGGCCGAGCGCACCGCCGCTCCCCCGGCCCCGCGCGTCGACCCGTGGCGGCGGACGTCGGGCACGCACACGCTGCGCGACCGTCGTCAGCTCGCCGTCGTGCGCAGCCTGTGGCTGGCGCGCGACGCCAACGCCCGGGCCCGCGACATCTCCCCCGGGCGCGTCCTGCCCGACCGCGCCATCGTCGCCGCGGCCCGCGCCCTGCCCCGCACCGTGCCGCAGCTCGTGGCCCTGCCCGAGTTCGCCGGCAAGGCCACCCGCCGTCGTGCGCCGGCCTGGCAGCAGGCGATCGACGAGGCGCTGGCGCTGCCCGACGACCGGCTGCCGAGCCAGCGCGGCCCCCGCACCGACGGGCCCCCGCAGCCGCGCACCTGGGCCGACCGAGACCCGGTCGCAGCGCGCCGGCTCGCCGGCGCCCGCGAGCTCCTCACGACCATGTCCGGCGACCTGCACGTGCCGGTCGAGAACCTGCTCCAGCCCGACGCCCTGCGCCGCCTGTGCTGGACGCCGCCGGACCCGGCCCGCGCCTCCGAGATCGCGGAGTTCCTGCGCGGGCGTGGTGCCCGCCCGTGGCAGATCGACCTGGTCGCCGCCCCGCTCGAGACCGCGTTCGACACCGTCTCCTGACGCCGCACCTGTCAGAACCAGGTGAGCCTCTGGCACCACCTGGTTCTGACAACCTCCCCGCCCCCGCGGTTGTCAGAACCAGGTCATGGTCTGGCCGGGCGTGGTTCTGACAACTGCGGTGAGACCGGGTCTCAGAGTGGTCTATTCTCGTTACCGGTACTCGCGGTAGCGTGTACCTCGGTGCCGGCCTCACGCGGGTCGCGCCCCGTGAGCGGCGTCGCTCGTCGGACGCCGAAGTCCCGACCATCGTCAGTGGATGGAGCTGCCATGACCACCCGGAACCCGGCCCGCCGCGCGCTGCGCGACGTCGTCTTCGTCGAAGGCGTGCGGACGCCGTTCGGCAAGGCCCGCCCCGACGGCCTGTACGCCGAGACGCGCGCGGACGACCTCGTCGTCAAGGCGGTGCGCGAGCTGCTGCGCCGCCACCCCGAGCTGCCGGGCGAGCGCGTGGACGAGGTGGCCATCGCCGCCACGACCCAGCAGGGCGACCAGGGCCTCACGCTCGGCCGCACGGTCGGCATGCTCGCCGGCCTGCCGGCCACCGTGCCCGGCTTCGCCATCGACCGCATGTGCGCCGGCGCGATGACGGCCGTCACGACCACCGCGGCCGGCATCGCCACCGGGAGCGCCGACGTCGTGATCGCGGGCGGTGTCGAGCACATGGGCCGGCACCCCATGGGCTTCGACGCCGAGCCGAACCCCCGCTTCCTGTCGGAGCGGCTCGTCGACCCCGAGGCGCTCAACATGGGCGTCACGGCCGAGAACCTGCACGACAAGTTCCCGCACCTCACCAAGGCACGCGCGGACGCCTACGCCGTGAACAGCCAGGCCAAGTACGCCAAGGCCGTGGCGAACGGCGACGTCGGCCCGGAGCTCGTCCCGGTCGCTGTCCGGTCGACCGAGCAGGGCTGGGGCCTCGCGACGGCGGACGAGCTGCCGCGCCCCGGCACCACCGTCGAGGGCATCGCCCACCTCAAGACGCCGTTCCGCCCCGGCGGCCGCGTCACGGCGGGCAACGCCTCGCCGCTCACCGACGGCGCCACGGCCGCCCTGCTGGCGTCCGGCGACACCGCCGCCGAGCTGGGCCTGCCGGTCGCGATGCGCCTGGTGTCCTCCGCGTTCGCCGGCGTCGACCCGTCGATCATGGGCTACGGCCCGGTCCCGGCCACGGAGAAGGCGCTCGCCCAGGCCGGCCTCACCATCGACGACATCGGCCTGTTCGAGATCAACGAGGCCTTCGCCGTGCAGGTGCTGAGCTTCCTCGACCACTACGGCATCGCCGACGACGACGAGCGGGTCAACCCGTACGGCGGCGCCATCGCCATGGGCCACCCGCTGGCCAGCTCGGGCGTGCGCCTCATGATGCAGCTCGCGCACCAGTTCGCGGCCCACCCCGAGGTCCGGTACGGCATCACCACCATGTGCGTCGGCCTCGGCCAGGGCGGCACCGTGATCTGGGAGAACCCGCACCACGCCGACTACTCCGGCCACACCACCGCCACGGACGAGGAGAACTGACCCATGCCCTCGAACACCACCGAGAACTCCGCCGAGCGCGCCACCGAGCAGGCCGCCGGCGGGGTCCGCGCCGAGCGCGTCACCCACTCGCGCGTGCGCGACGTCGAGCTCCCGGGCGGGGCGGGCACCCTCGCGCTCGTCACCCTCGACAACGGCCTCGACCACACCAAGCCCAGCACCCTGGGCCCCCAGGGCATGGCCGAGCTCACGGCGGCGCTCACCGCGCTGCGGGAGCGGGCCGGCCGCGGCGAGATCGCCGCCGTCGCCGTCACGGGCAAGCCGTACTTCCTGGCGGCGGGCGCAGACCTGCTGCAGGTCTCGACCGTCACCTCGCACGACCAGGCGCTCGAGCTGGGACGCTCCGGCCACGCCGCCTACGAGCTGCTGCACACCATGGGCGTGCCGACCTTCGCGTTCGTCAACGGCCTCGCCCTCGGCGGCGGCCTCGAGGTCGCGCTCAACTGCGACTACCGCACCGTCTCCTCCGACGCCCCTGCTCTCGGCCTGCCCGAGACCGGCCTCGGCCTCGTGCCGGGCTGGGGCGGCGCCTACCTCGTGCCCCGCCTGGTCGGCATCGAGAAGGCCGTGGACGTCGTCCTCACCCGCCCGGCGGCGCAGAAGCCCTTCAAGCCCGCCGAGGCGGCGCAGATCGGCCTCGTGGACGAGCTCTTCGAGGCCGCGGACTTCCTCGAGCAGTCGATCCTGTGGGCGTCGCGCGTGGTGCGCGGCGAGATCTCCGTGGAGCGTCGCGAGCTCGACCCGCAGCCGGTGTGGGACGCCGTCGTCGCGGCGACCCGCCAGCGGCTCGACGCCGTCGTCGCCGGCTCGCGGCCGGCGCCGTACCGCGCGCTCGACCTGCTCGCCGCGGCCCGCACCGCGAGCCGCGAGGAGGCCTTCGCGGCCGAGGACCAGGCGCTGGCCGACCTGATCATGTCCGACGAGATGCGCGCGAGCGTGTACGCGTTCCAGCTCGTCTCGGGCGGCAAGAAGCCGGCGGGCGCCCCGGACAAGAGCCTCGCCCGCCCGGTCACCCGGGTCGGCATCGTCGGCGCGGGCCTCATGGCCGCGCAGATCGCCCTGCTCGTCGCGCAGCGCCTCGGCGTGCCCGTGGTCATGCGCGACCTCGACGCCGAGCGCGTCGACAAGGGCCTCGGGTTCGTCCGTGCCACCGTCGAGAAGCTCGTCGGCCGTGGGCGGATGACGCCCGAGGCGGCGGCGCGCATCGTCGCCAGCGTGCACGGCACCACCGAGATCGGCGAGCTCGCGTCGTGCGACGTCGTCGTCGAGGCCGTGACCGAGGTCATGGGCCTGAAGAAGAAGGTCTTCGCCGAGCTCGAGGGCATCGTCTCGCCGGAGACGATCCTCGCGACGAACACCTCCGCCCTGTCCGTCACCGAGATGGCCGCCGACCTGGCGCACCCGGAGCGCGTGGTGGGCATCCACTTCTTCAACCCGGTCGCCCAGATGCCGCTGGTCGAGGTCGTGCAGGCGACGGAGACCTCCGACGAGGCCCTCGCCACGGCGTTCGCGATCACGAAGAAGCTGCGCAAGACGGCGGTCCTGGTCGCCGACCGGCCGGGCTTCGTGGTCAACCGCCTGCTCGTGCTCGTCATGGGCAAGGTGGTCGAGGCCATCGAGAACGGCACGTCGGTCGAGGTCGCGGACACCGCCCTCGCGCCGCTGGGCTTCCCGATGCCCACGTTCGAGCTCTTCGACCTCGTCGGACCGGCCGTGGGGCTGCACGTGCTCACGTCGCTGCGCGAGGACCTGGGCGACCGGTTCCCGACCTCCCCCGGCCTCGAGAAGCTCGTGGCCGACGGCACCCGGGTGGTCCTCGACCGCCCGGCGCCGGGCCTGCCGAAGCCGGTCGACCCGGCGATCCAGGCCGTGTTCGGCGAGGCGCTCGAGGCAGGGTCGACGGGCCGGCACGGCACCCCGGTGCTGGACGCCGCCGGCGTGCTCGACGCGGTGCTCACGGCACTGACGGTCGAGGTCGGCCACATGCTCGACGAGGGCGTCGTGGTCGGGCCGCAGCAGATCGACCTCTGCATGATCCTGGGCGCCGGGTGGGGCTTCCACACCGGCGGCATCACGCCCTACCTCGACCGCTCCGGATACTCCGAGAAGGTCCTCGGGCGCCGCATCCTGCCGGACGGCGTCGCGAACGTCCCCGAGGCCGTCGCCTGACGCAGGCCGACAGCACCTGACACCCTCCTCCCTCGGGGCGGGGCCGGGCCACGAGCCCGTCCCCGCCCGACGGCCGGTCCCCACCCGGGGGCCGGCCGTCGGGCGTCCTGGGGGGCGTCAGACGCCGCGCGGGACCGGTGGCCCAGCGGTGGGGCGCGGACAGCGTGGACATGTGAGACTTCCCCGGTGAAGCGGACGATGGGTATCGAAGAGGAGTTCCTCCTGGTGGGCGACGACGGGCGGCCCGTCGCCAAGGCGACGGAGGCCCTCGACGCCTCCGACCAGGCAGAGGACGGCGGCCGACGGCCCGCTGACGAGGTGCCCGGTGGTGACCTCGAGGTCGAGTTCATGGAGGAGCAGATCGAGACCGCGACGCACCCGCGCCGCGAGCTCGCCGACCTCGCGGCGGAGATCCGCGCCGGACGGGCGCGCGCGCAGGCCGCGGCGGACCGGGTGGACGCCCGGGTGGCCGCGCTGGCCACCTCCCCGTGGCCCTTCGAGGGCACGACCGTGGCCCGGCTGCGCTACCTGGAGGCGCGGGCGAGGTTTGGGCTCACCGCCCGCGAACAGCTGACCAGCGGCTGCCACGTGCACGTCGCGGTCGCCGACGACGCGGAGGGCGTGGCCGTGCTCGACCGGATCAGCCCGTGGCTGTCCGTCCTGCTGGCGCTGAGCACCAACTCCCCGTTCTGGCAGGGCGAGGACTCCGGCTTCGCGAGCTACCGCTCCCAGGTCTGGGCGCGCTGGCCCACCTCGGGCCCGACGCGGGCGTTCGGCTCCGCCGAGGCGTACCACGAGGCGGTCGACGGCCTCGTCGCCACGGGCACCATCCTCGACGAGAACATGGTCTACTTCGACGCCCGCCTGTCCGCCCGGTACCCGACGGTGGAGATCCGCGTCGCCGACGTCTGCCTCGACGCCGACACGGCCACCCTGCTGGGCGCGCTCGCCCGGGGGCTCGTGGAGACCGCGGCGCGGGAGGCCGCGGACGGCCTCGCGGCGCCCGTGCTGCGCCCGGAGCTGCTGCGCACGGCCTCCTGGCGAGCCGGCCGCTCGGGCCTCGCGGACGACCTGCTGTCCCCGCACACGTGGCGGCCCGCCGGGGCGCACGACGTCGTCGGACAGCTCGTGGCCCACGTCCGGGACGCGCTGGTCGACGCGGGCGACCTGGACGCGGTCACGGACCTCCTGGGCGCCCTCTGGGCCTCCGGGAACGGCGCGGCGCGGCAGCGCTCCTGGCACGCGGCGGACGGCGACCTGCGCCACGTCGTCGACCGTGCGGTCGCGGTGACGCACGCCTGAGGCGCTGCGTCGTCAGTCCTCCCAGCCCATCCGCAGCACCTCGAACGCCGTGGCGTGCTCGACGCCCAGCGCCGGCCCGGCGGCCCTCGTCATCGTGGCGAGGAACTCCGCCGGGTCGAAGTGCTCCCACCCGAGCCCGTCGAGGTACGCGGCGTGGGCACGCAGGGACGCCACCCCGGCGTCGAACGTCGCTGTGACGTCCACGGCGTGCGCCGCGTCCGGCGACCCGGCCACCCAGACCTGGCGCACGCCTCCCCACGGCTCGAGACCCTCGGCTTCCAGCTGGTCGTGGAAGACCCAGCGGTTGCCTGCGTCGCGCACGGCGTCGACGACGGCCCGCCCGGTGGCGATGTGGTCGGCCTGGTTGAGCATGCCGCCGGGGAACGTCTCGCGGTAGTTGCCGGTGATCACCACCTCGGGGCGGTGTCGCCGGACGGCGCCCGCGATCGCCCGGCGCAGCGGCAGGCCGTACTCGACCACCCCGTCGGCGAAGCCGAGGAACTCGACGTCGTCCACGCCGACGGCCCGCGCGGAGGCGACCTGCTCCCCCTCCCGGACGCGACGCGCCTCGGCGGGGTCCATGCCGTCGATGCCCGCCTCGCCGCTCGTCACCATCGTGTAGACGACGCGCTTGCCCTGCCCCGTCCAGCGCGCGACCGCCGCCGCCGCGCCGAACTCCATGTCGTCCGGGTGCGCCACCACCGCGAGCGCCGTCGTCCAGCTCTCGTCGAGGGGGCGCAGCGGGGTGTCGCCAGGCGTCGTCGTCATGCCCACACGCTAGCGAGGGCGGCTGCCCCCCGCGCCTCGACAGGCACCCGGGCGCCCGCCGCGCCAGCTGGTCAGTAGGTCGTGAGGCCGTGGGACCGGAAGACCTCGCGCACGGCCTCGGTCGCCTCGGGGGTGGGCGGCTGCGTGGCCTCGAGCTCGTAGGCGCGGCCGAGCTCCGCCCACTTGTCGCGGGCCATCTGGTGGAACGGGAGCACCTCGACCCGCTCCACGGTGCCCGGCCGCGCAGCCTCGATGTCGGCGGCGTGCCGGGCGACGGCGGCCACGTTCTCAGGGGCGTCGGTGAGGCCGGGGACGAGCACGAACCGCACCCACACGCGCACGCCGCGCTCGGCGAGCCGGCGGCCGAACCGGAGCGTGGGGGCCAGCGAGCGCCCCGTGACGCGGCGGTAGGTGTCCTCGTCCCCCGCCTTGATGTCCAGGAGCACGAGGTCGGTGTCGTCGAGCATGGCGTCGGTGGCGTTCGCGCCGAGGAAGCCTGAGGTGTCGAGGGTGGTGTGCACCCCGAGCTCCTTGGCGCCGCGCAGCACCCGGGCGGCGAACGCGGGCTGCATGAGCACCTCGCCGCCCGAGAGGGTGAGGCCGCCCCCGGTCGCGGAGAAGATCCCCCGGTACCGGGCCACGCGGGCCAGCAGCTCCTGCGCCAGGACGGGTTCGCCGTCCTTCATCGCGAGCGTGTCCGGGTTGTGGCAGTACAGGCACCGCAGCGGGCAGCCGCTGAGGAAGACCGTCAGCCGGGTGCCGGGGCCGTCCACGGCGGTCACGAGCTCCCAGGAGTGCACCGAGCCGAGCTCGCCCGAGCGCATCAGCGCCAGGCGGTCGGACCGGTCGACATCGCGGGGGTCGACGGTCTCGATCCCGCGCAGGCCGGCGCCGGCCCGGCGCCGGGAGGGGGCGTCCAGCAGCACCGGGCCGGCAGTCATGTCAGAGCCCCCCGTGGAAGGTCCGCGACAGCACGTCCAGCTGCTGCTCGCGGGTCAGCCGCACGAAGTTCACCGCGTAGCCGCTGACGCGGATGGTCAGCTGCGGGTACTTCTCCGGGTGCTCCATCGCGTCCTCGAGGGTCTCGCGCACGAGGACGTTGACGTTCATGTGGTAGCCGTTGGCGCCGACGGAGGCGTCGAGCAGGCCGGCGAGGTTGGCGACCTGTTCCTCGCGGGTGCGGCCGAGGCCGGACGGGACGACGGTGTTGGTCAGCGAGATGCCGTCCTGCGCCTGGTCGTAGGGCAGCTTGGCGACGGACAGTGCCGAGGCGAGCATGCCGTGCGTGTCGCGGCCGTTCATCGGGTTGGCGCCGGGCGAGAAGGGCTCGCCCGCGCGGCGGCCGTCCGGGGTGTTCCCGGTGGCCTTGCCGTAGACCACGTTGGACGTGATGGTCAGCACCGACTGGGTGGGGACGGCGTCGCGGTACGTCCGGTGGCGGCGGATCTTGGCCATGAACGACTCGACGAGCTCGACGGCGATGGCGTCGACCCGGTCGTCGTCGTTGCCATAGGCGGGGTAGTCGCCGTCGATCTCGTAGTCCACGACGATGCCGCGCTCGTCGGCCACCGGGACCACGGTGGCGTGCCGGATGGCCGACAGGGAGTCCGCCGCGACGGACAGCCCGGCGATGCCGCAGGCCATGGTGCGCAGCACGTCCTTGTCGTGCAGGGCCATCTCGAGCCGCTCGTACGCGTACCTGTCGTGCGACCAGTGGATGCAGTTGAGCGCCTCCACGTACGTCTCGGCGAGCCAGTCCAAGGTGCGGTCGAAGCGGGCCCGCACGTCGTCGTAGTCGAGCGGGAGGCCCGGTGCGACGCCGGGGAACGCGGGCGAGACCTGCTTGCCCGTCACCTCGTCCTTGCCGCCGTTGATCGCGTACAGCAGCGCCTTGGCGAGGTTGACGCGCGCGCCGAAGAACTGCATCTGCTTGCCGACGGCCATCGGCGAGACGCAGCAGGCGATGGCGGCGTCGTCGCCCCAGGCCGGCCGGATCTGCTCGTCCGACTCGTACTGCACGGCCGACGTGTCGATCGACACCTTCGCGCAGAAGTCCTTGAAGCCGCGGGGCAGGCGCGGGCTCCAGAAGACGGTCATGTTCGGCTCCGGCGCGGGGCCCAGGTTGTACAGGGTCTGCAGGAAGCGGAACGAGTTCTTGGTGACGAGCGGGCGGCCGTCCTCCCCCATGCCGCCGATGGTCTCGGTGACCCACGTCGGGTCGCCGGAGAACAGGGCGTCGTACTCCGGGGTGCGCAGGAAGCGCACGATGCGCAGCTTGATGACGAAGTCGTCGACGATCTCCTGCGCCTCGGGCTCGGTGAGGCGCCCGGCCTGCAGGTCACGCTCGATGAACACGTCGAGGAAGGTCGACGTACGCCCGAGGGACATCGCGGCGCCGTTCTGCTCCTTCACCGCGGCGAGGTAGCCGAAGTAGAGCCACTGCACCGCCTCGCGGGCCGTGGTCGCCGGGCCCGAGATGTCGTACCCGTAGGACGCGGCCATCTCCTTGAGCTCGCCGAGCGCGCGGATCTGCTCGGCGTGCTCCTCGCGCTCGCGCGCCACGGACTCGCTGAAGGGCTGGACGTCGAGGCCGAGCTTGTCGACCTTCTTCGCGGCGACCAGCTGGTCGACGCCGTACAGGGCGACGCGGCGGTAGTCGCCGATGATGCGGCCGCGGCCGTAGGCGTCGGGCAGGCCGGTGATGATGTGGGAGCTGCGCGCGGCCCGGACCGACGGCGGGTACACGTCGAAGACGCCCTGGTTGTGGGTCTTGCGGTACTCCGTGAACACCTTCCGCAGGTCTGCGTCGACCGGGTAGCCGTACGTCTCGAGGGCGCCTTCGACCATGCGCCAGCCACCGTTCGGCATGATCGCGCGCTTGAGCGGGGCGTCGGTCTGCAGGCCGACCACCAGCTCCGCGTCACGGTCGATGTAGCCGGGCCCGTGCGCGGTGATGCCCGCCGGGGTGTGCGGGTCGACGTCATAGACGCCCTTCTCGCGCTCGACGGGGAACATCGCCGAGAGCTTCTCCCACACGCCGGTGGTGCGCGCCGTCGGCCCCGCGAGGAACCGGTCGTCGCCGGTGTACGGGGTGTAGTTGCGCTGGATGAAGTCCCGGACGTCGATGCCGTCGCACCAGGGTCCGGGTGCGAAGCCGGTCCAGGCGCTGGTCGTGGTGGGTGCCGCGTCGGTGGTCATGTGCCCTCCTTGAGGTATGACCACAGCCTATTCGTGAAAGCCTTCACAAGCGATGTCGAGGAGTGTGACGTCGCAGACACCGCCGGCACCCGCCGAAGGTCAGTCCAGGACCGCGCCGGGCGGAGAGGCCGCGAGCGCGAGCGCCTCCCGGGTGGTGGGGGCGACGACGTCCGGCCGGTCCGGGCCGTCCCACGAGCGGCCGTGGGACACCCACGCCGTGCGGGTGCCCGCCGCCCGGCCCGCCGCGACGTCGGCGTGCCCCGCGTCGCCGACCATCCAGACCTGACGCCGGTCGACCCCCACGGCGCCGAGCCGCTCCAACGCGATCTCGAGCAGGCGCGGGTCGGGCTTCGCGACGCCCTCCTCCTCGGAGACGACGATCGCGTCGACGTGCGCCTCGAGGCCGCAGCGCGCGATCTTGCCGCGCTGCTGGGCCGACGTCCCGTTGGTCACGATCGCCACGGGGTGCCCGGCGCCCCGCAGCACGTCGAGCGAGAACAGCACGCCGTCGTAGGCGCGCACACGGTCGAGGATGCCGGCCCGGAACCGCTCGATCGCGGCGGGGACGTCGGCGTCCCAGCCGAGGCGGGCGATCAGGACGCGGGCGAGCGCCTCCTTGGAACCGTGACCCCCCTCGTCGACGGCGAGGACGGCGGCGAGGTCGTCGGGGGTGCCGCCGGCCCCGCGGACCTCCTGCGACGCCCAGGCCTCGAACGCCTCCGCGCGGCCCACCAGGGTGTTGTCGAGGTCGAGCAACCAGATCATGACCGGAGGCTAGCGGCCCGGGCCGGACCCGCGCCTGCCGGTCCCGCCGGGGTCCGTCGCGGCGCGCTCAGTCGCGCGCGAGCGCGGCGAGCGTGTCCCGCACGGCGTCCTCGGCCCGCATGCGCTGCTGGGTGAGGACCTGGTCCCGGCTCGCATGGTCGAGGAACGCGACCGGCAGGCCGACGTGCACGAACGGCGTGCGCACGCCCTGCTCCCCCGCCCGCTGCGCGGTCATGGCGCCGACGCCGCCGTCGACCACGCCGTCCTCGATCGTGAGGACGAGGTCGTGCTCGCCCGCGAGCTTCACCAGCGCCTCGGGCACCGGCAGCACCCACGTGGGCGCGACGACGTCGACGGTCAGCCCGTGGGCGGCCAGCGACTCCCCCGCCGCGAGCGCCGTGCTCACCATGGACCCCACGCCGACCACGAGGACCTTCGTGTCCGCCGCGGCGGCACCCGCGCCCGGCGTGTGCCGCGCGACGACGTCCACGCCGTCGAGCTCCTCGACGGCAGGCACGGGGTCGGACAGCGCGCCCTTGGGGTAGCGCACGACGGTCGGGGCGTCGTCGACGTCCACCGCGGCGCGCAGCGCCGCCCGCAGCGTGGGCTCGTCGCGCGGCGCCGCCAGGCGCAGGCCCGGCACGATCCGCAGCATCGCCATGTCCCACATGCCGTTGTGGCTGGCCCCGTCGTCGCCGGTGACGCCGGCGCGGTCCAGGACGAAGGTCACGCCGGCGCGGTGCAGGGCGACGTCCATGAGCACCTGGTCGAAAGCGCGGTTGAGGAAGGTGGCGTAGACGGCGACCACGGGGTGCAGCCCGGCGAACGCCATGCCGGCCGCCGACGTCGCGGCCTGCTGCTCCGCGATGCCGACGTCGAACGTGCGTGCCGGGAACTCCTGCGCGAACGGGGCGAGGCCCACCGGGTGCAGCATCGCCGCCGTGATCGCGACGACGTCGGGCCGGTCGCGGCCGATCTTCACGATCTCGTCGGCGAAGACCTTCGTCCAGCCGAACCGCGACGGCGCGACGGGCAGGCCGGTCTCCGGGTGGATCTGCCCGACGGCGTGGAAGCGGTCGGCGACGTCCTGCTCGGCCGGGGTGTACCCGCGGCCCTTCTCCGTGATCGCGTGGACGATGACGGGGCCGCCGTAGGCGCGGGCGCGCCGTAGGGCGTGCTCCATGGCCGTGACGTCGTGCCCGTCGACCGGGCCGATGTACTTCAGGCCGAGGTCCTCGAACATGCCCTGCGGCGCGACGACGTCCTTGAGGCCCTTCTTCAGCCCGTGCAGCCAGTCGTAGGCGAAGCGCCCGGGAGCACCGGTGCGGTGCAGGGTGCGCTTGCCCCACGACAGGAACGCCTCGTAGCCGCGGGTGGTGCGCAGCGTGTGCAGGTGGTTCGCGACGCCGCCGATGGTGGGCGAGTAGGACCGGCCGTTGTCGTTGACGACGATCACCAGGCGCCGGTCCTGGGACGCCGCGATGTTGTTGAGGGCCTCCCACGCCATGCCGCCGGTGAGGGCACCGTCGCCGATGACGGCGGCGACGTGCTTGTCCGGGCGGCCCTGGACGGTGTTGGCCTTGGCGATGCCGTCGGCCCACGACAGGGCCGTCGAGGCGTGCGAGTTCTCGACGACGTCGTGCTCCGACTCGGCGCGCGACGGGTAGCCGGACATGCCGCCGGCCTTGCGCAGCGCCGAGAAGTCCTGCCGCCCCGTGAGGAGCTTGTGCACGTACGCCTGGTGCCCGGTGTCGAACACGAGGGTGTCCCGCGGCGACTCGAAGGCGCGGTGCAGGGCGATCGTCAGCTCGACGACGCCCAGGTTGGGCCCGAGATGGCCACCCGTCCGCGACACCTGGTCGACCAGGAACGCCCGGATCTCCGCCGCGAGCTGTGTCGTCTGCTCCGGCGACAGCCGGCGGACGTCCTCGGGCGAGCCGATGCTGCTCAGCAGGCTCATGCGTTCCTCCCCGTTCATAGCCACACCACTCTAGGCGGTCTGCACCGGTGGTCGGCGCCGCCTCGCGGTCCGTCCCCCGCCACGCGCGGTCGCCGCACGGGGTAGTTTCGACCCTGCCGACGGGAACACGTGACCGCCGGCGAGCGTTCGAGGGACGGACGATCCTCCCTCGGCACACTTCTCAGGGGACACCTGTGCGCTTTCTCGACGGGCAGCAGCCCACCACCGACCTCACCTACGGCGACGTCTTCATGGTCCCGTCCCGCTCGGACGTGACCAGCCGCTTCGACGTCGACCTCGCCTCGGACGACGGCACCGGCACCACGATCCCCGTGGTGGTGGCGAACATGACGGCCGTGGCGGGCCGCCGCATGTCGGAGACGGTCGCGCGCCGCGGCGGCATCGCGATCATCCCGCAGGACATCCCCGTGGACGTCGTCGCCGACGTCGTCGCGGACGTGAAGTCCAAGGACCCGATCATCGAGACGCCCGTGGTCGTGGGGCCGACCGACACCGTGTCCACCGTGCTCACGCTGCTGGGCAAGCGCGCGCACGGTGCCGCGGTCGTCGTCCAGGACGGCAAGCCCGTCGGCGTCGTCACCGAGGGCGACTGCGCCGCCGTGGACCGCTTTGCGCAGGTGCACCAGGTGATGTCGGACGACGTCGTCGCGCTCGACGCCGCCCAGCTGGAGGCCGACGGCCTCGAGGCCACGTTCGAGCGGATGCACGCCGCGAAGATCCACCTGGCCCCCGTGATCCGCGACGGCGTGCTCGCGGGCGTGCTCACCCGCAAGGGCGCCGTCCGCTCCTCCGTGTACCGCCCGGCGCTGGACGCCGCGGGCCGCCTGCGGATCGGCGCGGCGGTCGGCATCAACGGCGACGTCGCGGCCAAGACGCGCGAGCTCCTCGACGCCGGCGTGGACGTGCTGGTCGTCGACACCGCGCACGGGCACCAGTCCAAGATGCTGCAGGCCCTGGAGGCCGTGCGGTCCGTCGACCCGCAGGTGCCGGTCGTCGCGGGCAACGTCGTCACGGCCGACGGGGTGCGCGACCTCGTCGCCGCCGGCGCCGACATCCTCAAGGTGGGCGTGGGTCCGGGCGCGATGTGCACCACCCGCATGCAGACCGCCGTGGGGCGCCCGCAGTTCTCGGCCGTGCTGGAGTGCGCGGCCGCCGCCCGCGAGCTCGGCAAGCACGTGTGGGCCGACGGCGGCGTGCGGCACCCGCGCGACGTCGCGCTCGCGCTGGCCGCGGGGGCGTCGCAGGTGATGGTCGGGTCCTGGTTCGCCGGCACCTACGAGTCGCCGGGCGACCTGCACGACGACGGCACGGGCCGCCTGTACAAGGACTCGTTCGGCATGGCGTCCGCCCGCGCGGTGGCCGCCCGCACCGCCGGGGCGGGCTCCGCCTTCGGCCGGGCGCGCAAGGCGCTGTACGAGGAGGGCATCTCCACCGGGAAGATGTACCTCGACCCGCGCCGGCCCGGGGTGGAGGACCTGCTGGACGAGATCACGTCCGGCCTGCGCTCGAGCTGCACGTACGCCGGGGCGCGCACGCTGGCGGAGTTCCACGAGCGCGCGCTGGTGGGCGTGCAGTCCGCAGCGGGCTACGCCGAGGGCATGCCGGTCGCCACGAGCTGGTGACGCGGTGACGACCCCGGGGCACGGCGCCCGCGCCGCCCGCGACCAGCTCGTCGAGCTGGCCGCGGACGGGGCCTTCCTGTCCGACTGGGGCTTGGCGCGGGGCGAGCTCGACGCGGCGTCGGCGCGCCCCGCGGCCGTCCTCGTGCTCTTCGGCGTGCTCGACGACCTGGCGGCGGACCACGACGCCCGGGCCCTCGCCGTCGCGCAGGACCTGGACGTGCTGCTCCTGGAGCGGGCCGCCACCCTGCGCTCGCACGCCGGGCAGGTCGCCTTCCCGGGCGGACGGGCGGAGGACGGCGAGACGCCGGTCGACGCCGCGCTGCGCGAGGCGGTCGAGGAGACGGGCCTCGACACCGGCGGCGTCGAGGTGCTCGGCACCCTCGCGCAGCTCCCCATGCCGGTGAGCAACCACCTCGTCACGCCGGTGCTGGCGTGGTGGGCGCGTCCTACCCCCGTCCGCGTGGTCGACGTCGCCGAGTCCGCGCACGTCTTCCGCGCCCCGGTCGCGGACCTGCTCGACCCGGCTCACCGCGTGACGACCGTGCTGCGGCGCGGCGGCCGCACCTGGCGCGGGCCGGGGTTCGAGGTCTTGGACGCCGCCGGAGTGCCCCACCTGGTGTGGGGGTTCACCGCCGGCATCCTCGACGCCGCCTTCCGACGGCTCGGGTGGGCCGAGCCGTGGGACCACCGCCGCGAACGCGAGCTCTGACCTCGCTGTGGGTACGAAAAGGGCGGGAAAACTCGACAGGATTCCCGCCCGTTTCGGACCCACAACGGCCTCGGGC
>NZ_JBHUWC010000062.1:0-19472 GCF_042670225.1 Isoptericola sp. NPDC057191
AGGCCGTCCTCGGGGTCGGTGGACGGCGGCACGGGCCCCACGCCGACGCCGCCGAGCACCTCCGTCCACGACCACTCCTCCCGCCCGCCCAGCTCGAGGTACTCGAACTGGGTGGGGGCGAGGCCCGCCTGGATCTCGGCGTAGCGCCCGCCGCCCGGCGAGAGCCACTCCTGCCAGTGCTGCGAGCCGCGGCCCGTGCCCCAGCAGAACAGCTTGCACGCGGCCAGCCGGGGGGTGCTGGCGTGGATCAGGCCGCGTCCCGTCGGCGCCACCGCCATGACCCAGGGGACGTCGGTGCCGCGGCAGTCGACGAAGTAGTCGGCCGCGTCGGCGTGGCGACCCGGGCGGGTGATGTCGACGTCGCCTCGCCACGGAGCCGTGATCCCCGTGAGGCCTGCGGTGTAGTCGGAGAGGTAGGTGGTGCGCGAGGCGGCGAAGACCCGCGTGTCGTCCTCCTCGGGCACGGCGACGTTGGTCCACCAGTAGATCGGTACCGGGGTGTCCGCCGGGTTGGTCAGGCGCACGTGCACCGCGAGCATCGTCGCGTCGTGGCCCAGGTGGACGTCGATCTGGAGCACGACGCCGCGCACCCGCTCGAGCTCCCACATCCGGAGCCCGGGCGCGCCGTCCGGGCCGGTCACGACAGCCGCGTGCAGCGGCGAGCACGTCGTGGGCGAGTGCCCGCGGGTCCCGATATTGAACTCGACACCCCCGGCGAACCACGCGTCGCGCAGCGCGAGGTTGGCGGGCTGCAGCACCCGGTTCGCGTAGACCAGGTCCGTATCCGTGGGTACGTCGACGAGCGACCAGACCCGCCCGCCGAGCGCCGGTACGACGGTCGCCCGCAGGTGCTCGTTCTCCAGCACGACGACGTCGAGGCGGCCCGGCGTCCGCTGCCGGTCGTAGTCGGACTGCGGGTGGTACGGGTACACCCACGGCGGTGGTGCGGCCCCGACCCGGTCGGCGACGTCTGCCGGCACGGTGTCGCGGTCCGGGGCGAGGACGGGCACCTTCTCCGGTGCGAGCGGCGGGAACGGGCCCTCCGCACCGAGCGTCGCGACGGGCAGCTCCATCGTCTCGTGCCGCAGGGTCGTGGTCATCGGCGTCCTCCCGGGATGCTGGCCACGCGTCGCCGTCGAGCGCGTCCGCCGCGGCACGAGCATCCCATGCGCCGGCCGCGGGACGTCAGGCGCCGGCGTCCTCGACCAGGGCGACGGCGGTGTCCAGGCAGTGCAGCGCGCTGGGCGGGTCGACCCGCACGAGGGTGAACGCGCTGATCACCAGAGCCGTGCAGACGTCGGCGAGCCGGGCCGCCTCGGAGCTCTGCGCAGGGGGGAGGGCGGCCGCGACCCCGCGGGCGAGGGCGTCGTGCAGCTCGGCGCGGTAGTCGGCCACGGTCTGGCGGACGGCGTCGTCGCGGGCCAAGGGCGAGCTGGACGTGTTGACGAGCAGGCAGCCCGAGGTCCCCTGGACCTCGTCCGCCCGGGCAAGCGCGGCGCGCAGGTCCGTGAGGTAGGAGCGCAGGGCCCCGGGAGGGACGGGGTCGGCGACGAGGGGACGCAGGCGGGGCCGGACGACCTCGTCGAGGTAGCTCTGCACGGCGGCGTCGAACAGCCCACGCTTGGAGCCGAAGGCGTGGTAGATGCTCGACCGGTTCAGCCCGGTGGCCTGTTCGAGGGCGGGCACGGACGCCTCGGCGTAGCCGTCGCGCCAGAAGACCTCGCGGGCGGCGCGGACCGCGTGCTCGGTCTCGAACCCCTGCGTCCTGCCCATCGTGCCTCCCGGTTTGTGGAACGGTCGGTACAACTCTATGTTGTAAACCGAACGTTTCAGAAAACGGCAGGCGTCGGGTCACCCGACGGGCAGACAAGGAGCCTCGGATGATCGTCACGGGACTGGTCCTGGCGGGAGTCGCCGCCGCGCTCCACGTGTACATCTTCTGGCTCGAGTCGCTCGCGTGGACCACGCCCCGGGCGCGCGCCACGTTCGGCACCACCGAGGCTGAGGCCGCCGCGACGCGTGAGCTCGCCTTCAACCAGGGCTTCTACAACCTGTTCCTCGCCGTCGTGAGCGCGGTCGGCATCGTCCTCGTCGCGGTCGGCTCCACCGCCGCCGGCGCGGCGCTCGTGCTCGCCGGGACGGGAAGCATGCTGGCCGCCGCCCTCGTCCTGTTCCTGTCCTCGCCCGACAAGCGTGGCGCGGCGCTCAAGCAGGGCACCGTGCCGCTGCTCGCCGTCGTCGCGCTCGTCGTCGGGCTCGCGTCCTGACCGGGCGCCACCGTTCCTCCCTGCACCGGAAAGAAGGCTCTGCCCCGCATGTCCTCGATCGTCTCCACCCAGGTCCAGCTCGCCGCCCGCCCCACCGGGTGGCCCGTACCGGACGACTTCCGCACCGTCCAGGTCTCCTACGGGGACCTGGAGCCCGGCCAGGTGCGCGTGGCCAACGAGTTCGTCTCCGTCGACCCGTACATGCGCGGCCGGATGAACGACGTCAAGAGCTACGTGCCGCCCTTCGCGCTCGGGGAGACCATGACCGGCGGTGCGGTCGGACGCGTCGTCGAGTCCGCGTCCGACGACGTCCCGGTGGGCGCGGTGGTGCTGCACCAGCACGGCTGGCGCGACGTGGTGCAGGAGGACGCGCGCGGCTTCCAGGTCGTGCCGGAGCTGCCGGGCGCGCCGCTGTCGCTGCACCTGGGCATCCTCGGCATGACGGGGCTCACGGGCTACGTCGGCCTCACCGCGATCGCGGGCATGCAGCCGGGTGACACCGTCTTCGTCTCGGGGGCTGCCGGCGCGGTCGGCACGGCGGCGGGCCAGATCGCGCGGCTGCTCGGCGCCGGACGGGTGGTCGGCTCCGCCGGGTCGCCGGAGAAGGTCGACCTCCTCACGTCCAAGTACGGGTACGACGCCGCCCTGAACTACAAGGACGCGCCCGTGCGCGAGCAGCTCCCGGCCCTCGTGCCCGACGGGGTCGACGTCTTCTTCGACAACGTCGGCGGCGACCACCTCACCGCCGCGCTCGACGTCATGAACGACGGCGGCCGCGTCGCGCTGTGCGGCGCCATCGCCGGCTACAACACCACCGACCGGCTGCCCGGCCCGGACAACATGCCGAACCTCATCACCCGCGGGCTGCGCCTGCAGGGCTTCACCCTCGGTGGCTACCTCCACCACGCCGCGGAGTACCGCGAGCTCATGAGCGGCTGGTTCGCCGACGGGAAGGTCGCCTACGACGAGACCGTCGTCGACGGCATCGAGAACGCGCCGCAGGCGTTCATCGACATGATGCGTGGCGCCAACACCGGCAAGATGGTCGTCCGCACGGCGCGCTGAGCCCTCAGCCCCGCTCGGCCGCCCGGGCCACGAACACCCACTCCAGCCCCGGGCGGTCGGGCGCGTCGCGCACCTGCTCGACGACGTAGCCGGCGTCCTCCAGCGACGTGGTGAGCTCGTCGTGGTCGCGGAAGCGCAGCGTGGAGTCGGAGTGCAGCACGCGTCCGTCGGCCAGGACCGTCGTGTCGTGGAAGGTCACCAGCGCGCCGGCGACGTCCGTCACCTCGGTCCACGACTCCACGACGCCGAAGCCCGGCACGTCCGCGCGCACGAAGGTCCGCTCACGCGTCCAGCCCTCCCATGCGCGCCGCGCGGGGTCGCGGGTCTCGAACACCAGGTGCCCGCCCGGTGCCAGCGCGGCACGGACACCGCGGAGGGTCGCCGCCCAGTCGTCGTCGGTGCGGAAGACCTGCGCGACGTTCGCCGTCATGGTCGCGAGGTCCACCTCCAGGGGCGGCAGGGCGGTGGCGTCCCCGTGCAGCCAGCGCACCCGCTCGGCGCCGGGCTTGCCACGCGCGACGTCGAGCGACGCGCCCGCCGGGTCCACGCCCACGACGTCGAACCCCTGCGCGGCGAGCAGGACGGCGAACGTGCCGGTGCCGCAGCCGACGTCGAGCACGCGGCGCGCCCCGAACTGGCGCGCGAGCGCCACGTAGGCGTCGAGGTCGCTGCGGTCCGGGTCCAGCGGGTCGTAGAGCCGGGCCAAGGTGGGGTCGGCGAAGATCGCGTCGGGCACGGGTCGACCGTAGGCGCCACCCGTGCCGGCGACCAGAGAATTCCCGGTGCCCGGTTCAGCGCAGCCGGGTGTGCGTCATGACCCAGTTCACCGGGGCCCAGCTGTCGCCGCCGTCGAACGAGAAGTCCTGCTCCCACCGCGGGTGGTCCGTGGCGGTGTCGAGCCAGCGGAAGCGCGCGAGCAGCGTGCGGCCGTCGTGCTCGAACGGGCCGACGAAGACGCCGACGCCGTCCGTGAACCGTCCCTCGACCGGCGGGTCGAGCTCGCCAGGGTTGCTGGTCGACGCCCACCAGATCCGCCACACGTCCCGCGCGGGGTCGTAGAGCCGCAGGCTGTGACCGCTGAAGCGCGTCCCGTCCGGCAGGGTGCCCGCCGTGTCGTCCGCGTTGCCCAGCCCGTCGAGGATGTGGGCGACGGTCGCCTCGGTCTCGAACTCGGTCCAGGTGTCCGAGGGGCCCGCCGGGTTCAAGGAGTCGCCGCGGCGGCGGTGGCGCACCCCCCAGGCTCCGACGAGGAAGTCGAAGTCGTGCATCGAGCCCATGAGTCCTCCAGGTCGAGAGAGCGTCGGGACCCCATCGTGGGGGGTGCCGCCGACACGGCGGTCCTCAGGCGTGCAGTGCCTGCTCGACATCCTCGACGATGTCGCGGGGGTCCTCCAGCCCGATCGACAGCCGCACGGTGGTCTCGGCGATGCCGACCTTGGCGCGGCCCTCGGGGCCGAGCTTGCGGTGGGTGGTGGTGGCGGGGTGCGTGATGATCGACTTCGCGTCGCCGAGGTTGTTGGAGATGTCGACGATCTGGAGGGCGTCGAGGAAGGCGAACGTGCGCTTCTTCGCCGCCTCCGGGTCGGTCCCCTCCGGGACGGCGAGGTCGAACGTCACGACCGTGCCGCCGCCGGACTGCTGCGACCGTGCGAGCTCGTGCTGCGGGTGCGACGGCAGGTACGGGTAGCGCACGGTCGCGATCTGGTCGAGGCCCTCGAGGGTCGTGGCGATCTCCAGCGCGGCGGCGTTCTGCGCGCGCACGCGCAGGTCGAGCGTCTCCAGGCCCTTGGCCAGCACCCAGGCGTTGAACGGGCTGAGCGACGGGCCGGTGTTGCGGATGAAGGTCTGGACCGGGCCCTCGAGGAACTCCTTCGGCCCGAGGATCGCCCCGCCCAGCACGCGGCCCTGGCCGTCGATGTGCTTGGTCGCCGAGTAGACGACGATGTCGGCCCCGAGCGTCAGCGGCTGCTGCAGGATCGGCGTGGCGAACACGTTGTCCACCACGACCTGCGCGCCGGCGGCGTGCGCCAGCTCGGCCACGCGCCGCACGTCGACGAGGTCCTGCATGGGGTTGGACGGCGACTCGAAGAAGACGACGTCGGCCGGAGTGGCCAGCGCCTCCTCCCACTGGGACAGCACGTGGCCGTCCACGTAGTCGACCCGCACGCCCCACTTCGCGAGGATCTCCTCGTAGATGACGTTCGTGGAGCCGAACAGGGCGCGCGCGGAGACGATGCGCGACCCGCTGGAGACCAGCGCGGCGAGCGTCGTGAAGACCGCCGACATGCCGGAGGCCGTCGCGTAGCAGGCCTCCGCGCCCTCCAGCAGCCGCAGCCGCTCCTCGAACGTGTGCACCGTCGGGTTGCCGTACCGGGAGTAGATGAAGCGGGACAGGTCGCCCGTGAACGACGCCTCCGCGTCGGCCGCCGTGTCGTACACGTATCCCTGCGTGAGGAACAGCGCCTCCGACGTCTCCTGGTACTCCGAGCGGCGGTGCCCGCCGCGGACGGCGAGCGTCGCGGGCCGGGCGGTCGCGGGCAGAGGTCCGCGGCCGGAGCCGCCGTGCACGACGTCGTCGGCGGCCGGGCCCGTGGGGATGCCGGCGGCGCTCACGCGCGGACCCCGGTCGCCGGGGCGCCGTCGGCGTAGGTGCGCCAGGGCAGGCCGCGCACCTTCCAGCCCTCGCGGTCGCGGACGCCGTCGAAGCCGGGGCCGCCCTCGAAGCCCTCGAGCACGTTGTACGCCGGTCCGAGGCCGGCCGACGTGGCGAGGCGGGCGGCGCCGATCGAGCGCTGGCCCGAGCGGCACAGGAAGACGACGGGTGCGCCCGCGCTCAGGCCCGCGGCGGCGAGGTCGGCGAGAAATCCAGGGTTCGGGCGTCCGCCGGCCTGCACCCACTCCACGAACACGGCCGGCGCTCCGGCTGCGGTCGTGTCGGGCACGCCGATCGCCCGCCACTCGCCCTCGGTGCGCACGTCCACGAGGACGGCGGCCGGGTCGGCGGCGAGCAGGTCCCACGCCTGCTGCGGGGTGAGGTCGCCGGCGTAGCCGTCGGCGGGGCGGGGGTCGATCTGGGGCGTCATCGCGTTCCTCCCATCGGTCGTGGCGGTAGCACCCTCGTCCGGCCCGTCCGTCGCCACCAGGGCGACGACCGGCCCGCGGGTTGCTGCGGCGTCGACGTGCCACGTCACTCGGCCGCTCGGGATGGTCGTGGCGATCGTACGACAGCTGTCCGCGTGGTGGTCACGCGTCTCGCGACGCGAGCCGAGTCGCCATGCTCCCGGCGCGCACGGGTCAAAGATGGGTAAAGTGATAGCGACTTCTCCCGCCGGAGCGGAAGGCCCACCATGAAGATCGTCGACACCGTCAGGCAGTGGTTCCACCGGGAACGGCCCGAGCCGCTGGAACGGCCGCGCGACCTGCCTCCGCGTCCCGCGCGCGGGCGCCCGCACGACGGGTCGTACCCGCACGAGGGGCCGTACCCCCAGGGCGCCGACAACGTGCTCGGCTGGCGCGACGGCGGGGGCGGGGCGTTCTGACCGGGGACGCGCGCCCGGGCGTGGCGCGTGACGACGCTCAGCCGAGCGGCAGGACGTAGCCGAGGAACTCGTCGTCGCGCACGAAGCCCTCGTCCTCGTACAGCGACTGCGCCCGGGAGTTGGTCCGCGCGGTGCTCAGGGCCACGTGCCGCGCGCCGGCCGCGCGGGCGGCGTCCGCCACGGCGCGCACGAGGGCGCGGCCCGCGCCGGTCCCGCGCGCGGCCGGGTCGACGAACAGGTCGTTGAGCGTCCACGTGAGCCGGAGGCCGAGCGAGGAGAACGTGGGGTAGACCTGCGCGAGCCCGACGGCCTGGTCGCCGGACTCCGCGAGGAACAGCACGCTCTCGCCGGCCTCGAGCCGTGCCGCGAGGAAGGCGCGCGCCCGCTCCGGCGGGTGCGTGGTGCCGTAGAAGTCGAGGTAGCCGAGGAACAGGGGCAGTGCGACGTCGACGTCGGACGTCGCGGCACGGCGCACGGTGAGCGGGGCCGGGGGGAGTGCGGAGACCATGCGCGGACTGTGGCGGGCGCCGGCCCCCGCCGCCAGGTGGTGACCGCATCGTGAGAAAGGCGTCCCATCGCTTGACGACGCCTCGCGGCGCCCGCACGATAGCCACAGGTCATGAGTGCCAGCGCGAAGCCCCGGCTCGCTGGCCGGCAACCCTCCTCTCGCGGCGGGGTGCCCCGGGTGACGACCTGGCCCCGCGCCGTCCGGCGTCGGGCAAGCGCGGGGAGCCACCTCCCCGGCACGACCGAGGAGGACCACGCATGACCACGCTCGCCACCGCGCCCGCCCCGGCGCCCACCACGCCCGCTCCAGCACCCACCGCCCGGCCCGTGCACGACGTCGCGCCCGTGCTGCCCGTCGTCGGCGCGGACACGCTCGTGCCGCTCGTCGACGGCCGCCAGGTGCCGTACGCCAACCTCGACGTCGCGGCGTCTGCCCCCGCGCTGCAGGCCGTCGCCGACCGCGTCGCTCGCGTGCTTCCGCTGTACGCCAGCGTGCACCGCGGCGCCGGCTACCTCTCGCAGGTCTCCACCGCGCTCTACGAGACCGCCCGCCGCACGATCGGGGCGTTCGTGGGCGCGCGCGACGACGACCTCACGATCGTCACCCGCAACACCACGGACTCGCTCAACCTGCTCGCCGGCTGCGTGCCCGCCGACCCGGCGACGGGCGAGCCGGGACGCGTCCTCGTGCTCGACATCGAGCACCACGCCAACCTCCTGCCCTGGCAGCGCGCCACCGACGCGACCGTCGTCGCGGGCGGACCGTCCGTCGCCGCGACGCTGGCCGAGATCCAGGACGAGCTCGCCGCCGGCGTGGCCACCGGCCGCCCCTACGCCCTCCTCGCCCTCACCGGCGCGTCCAACGTCACGGGCGAGGCGCTGCCCGTCGCCGACGTCGTCGCCGCGGCGCACGGCGCGGGCGCCCGGGTCGTGCTCGACGGCGCGCAGCTGGTGCCGCACCGCCGCTTCTCGCTCGCGGACACCGGCGTCGACTACGTCGCCTTCTCCGGGCACAAGACCTACGCCCCGTTCGGTGCCGGCGCCCTCGTCGGCCGCCGCGACTGGCTCGACGCGGGCACGCCGTACCTCGCCGGCGGTGGCGCCGTCCGCCGGGTGCGCACCGCGAGCACCGACTGGCACGAGGGCCCGGCCCGGCACGAGGCCGGCTCGCCCAACGTCGTGGGCGCCGTCGCGCTCGCGGTGGCGTGCGACGAGCTCGCGGGCCTGGACGAGCGCGCCGCCACGGAGCACGAGGACGCCCTGCGCCGCCGCCTGGTCGGCGGGCTGGAGGCGATCGACCGCGTCGATGTCGTGCACGTGTGGGACGACGCCGTCGACCCCGTGGGGGTCGTCACCTTCACCGTCGCCGGCTACGACCCCGGCCTGGTCGCCGCGTACCTGTCGGCCGAGCACGGCATCGGCGTGCGGGACGGGCGCTTCTGCGCGCACCCGCTGCTCGGTCGCCTCGGGTTCGACGCCGGGGCGGTGCGGGCGTCGGTCGGGCTCGGGACCGCGGGCGAGGAGGTCGAGCGGCTCGTCGGCGCCGTGCGCTCCCTCGTCGTCGACGGGCCGCAGGCGCAGTACGACGTGGTGGACGGCCTGTGGGTCGTCGTCGGCGATCCGCGTCCCGTGCCCGACGGGTCCGGGCTGGAGGGCCTGCTCGCCACCGCCGCGCTGGGCGCCGACGAGGCGTTCGGCTGCCTGCCCGACGACGTCTGACCGAGCCTGCCTGCGGGCATGACGACGGGGCGCCACCCGCGTGGTGACGCCCCGTCGTCGTGGGCGGGTCAGCCCTTGAAGGCGTCCTTCGTGTCGTCGCCCGCCTGCTTGAGGTTCGCGCTGGACTGCTGAGCCTTGCCCTCGGCCTCTTTCTTCTCGTTGTCGGTGAGCTTGCCCGCTGCCTCCTTGACCTTGCCCTCGCCCTCTTCCGCGAGGTGCTTGGCCTTGTCTCCCAGTCCCATCGGGGCTCCTTCCGTCGAACGAACTACCTCAGGTCTCGACGCTAGGTCTGCTCGTGGGTGCTCGCACGCGGAGGCGCCGACGCTCACCAGACCGGTGGGTGGCGGTCCGCCCAGCGCAGCCGGTCCTCGAGCTGGGCGGCGATCGCGAGCAGCGTGGTCTCGCCGCCGGGCCGCCCGATCAGCTGGACACCCATCGGCAGGCCGTCGTCGGTCCAGCGCGTGGGTACCGTGATCGCGGGCAGGCCGGCCACGTTGAGCATCGACGTCCAGGGCGTGTACTGGCACTGCTGCTCGAAGTTGCGCTCGGGGTCCTCGGGGTCGAACCAGCCCACCGGTCGGGGGGTCAGGGCCAGCGCGGGGGTCACGACGGCGTCGAACCGCGACACCTGCGCCACCAGCCGGCGCTCGAACGCGGTGAGTGCCCGCAGCGCCTCGGCGAGCTGCCGCGCGGGCACCTCGCGGCCGCGCCCGATCAGCCAGCGGGTGAGCGGCTCCAGCCGGGCGAGCCGCTCCGGGTCGTCGAGCGGCACCGCGGAGGCGCCCGCCATCCACAGGGTCCGGAAGGCGGGGCCGTACGTCGGGGCCGGTTCGAGCGCCAGGCCCTCGACCTCGTGCCCGAGGCCGGTGAGGGCCCCGACACCCGCGTCGAGCGCTGCCCGCGCGGCGTCCGACGTCGTGATCTCGTAGAAGTCGTCCCACGCGGAGTCCGTGGTGACGCCCACGCGGAACCGGCCCTGGACGTCCTCGCCACCGCTGCCCGCCACCTCGCCACGCCGCGCCGCCGCCAGGTAGTCGCCGGCGCGCGCGGACGGCGCGCGGAGGGTCAGGGGGTGGGCCACCCGGCCGTCGGGCGTCCAGCCGAGCATGCCCTCGAGCAGCAGCGCGGTGTCCTCGGTCGTGCGGGCGAGGGGTCCGTTCACCACGAGCCCGCCCAGGGACTCCTGCCCCGACCCGGCGGGGACCAGGCCGCGGCTCGGCTTCAGCCCGACGACGCCGCACGCGGCCGCGGGGATGCGGACGGACCCACCACCGTCCGACCCGGCCGCGCACGGCAGCAGCCCCGCCGCGACCGCCACGGCCGCGCCCCCGCTCGACCCGCCCGCCCCGAGGCGCAGGTCCCACGGGTTGCGGGCCACCGGCCCGGCGAGCGGCTCGGTGTAGGCGGGGAAGCCGAGCTCGGGGGCGGTCGTGCGGCCGAGGCTGACCATGCCGGCGGCGTCGAGCACCTCGACGATCTCGTCGCTCACCGGCGGGACGACGGCGTCGGCACCGGAGAAGGCGCGCGAGCCGAACCCGGCGGGGACGCCGGCCCGCATCCACAGGTCCTTGTCGCCGCCCGGCAGCCCCCACAGGAGCGCCCGGCCGTGCGCGCCGTCGTGCTCGAGCACGGCGGCCCGCTCGCGCGCCGCCTCGGGCGTGACGGTGACGAAGGCGCCGAGGTCGGGGTTGGCGCGCTCGATCCGCGCCAGGTAGTGGTCGGCCACCTCGGTGGGGGTGAGCTCGCCCGAGCGCAGGTGCTCGCGGAGCCGGGCGGCCGTCATCTCGTGCAGGGCGTCCATGCCCCCATCCTGCGCCGAACCCGGGCGACGTTCGGGATGCGGTCGGTGTCCGGACGTCGTGCCGGGTTCGGCGAGGATGGGCGGGTGACCCACGACCTCGTCCTCGCCGGACACGGCGTCCGGCTCGAGCCGCTCGGCCCGCAGCACGCCGCCGCACTGCTCCCCCTGGTGGATGCCGACCTCTGGTTCGGCATGACGTCGCCCGTCCCCACCTCGGTGGCCGACCTGGAGGCCTGGATCGAGGCGGGCGTCGCCACGCCCGGGACGACGGCGTTCGTCGTGCTCGGCGACGACGGCACGGTCCGCGGGTCCACCCGCTACTACGACCTCGCTCCCGGGCCGGGGCGCGTCGAGATCGGCACCACGTTCTACGGGCGCGCCTGGTGGGGCGGCACCACGAACCCGGCGTGCAAGCTGCTCCTGCTGCGGCACGCGTTCGACGTGTGGGGGCTGCGGCGGGTCGCGCTGCGCGCGGACGCCCGCAACACCCGGTCGTGCGCGGCCATCCAGCGCCTCGGCGCGAAGCCGGAAGGGGTGCTGCGCAAGCACCGGGTCGCCGCCGACGGCACGGTCGGGGACACCGCGTACTTCTCGATCGTCGACGACGAGTGGCCCGACGTCCGCGCGGGGCTCGAGGCGCGTCTGGCGTAGCCCTCCGCGCGGGCGTCACCGCAGCAGCGGGGCCACCTCCTGGCCGAGGAACGCCGCGAAGCCGTCGAGGTCCGGCTCGTCCAGGGTCGGCTGCACCACCACGGTGGAGACGCCGAGGTCGGCGTACCGGCGCAGGCCCTCGGCGACCTCCTCGGCGGAGCCCCACGTCGCGTGGTCGGCGAGGGTCTCGTCGGACGACGCGTCGACGTCCCACCGCGCCAGGGAGCGGCGCAACCGGTCGGCCGCCCCGGCGCCGGTGGCGACCTGCGCGAAGGCGACCGTCCGGAACGGGTGCTCGGCGTCCGGGCCGGAGTCGCCGACCGGTGGCAGGCCGGCGGCGGCACGGCCCTCGTCGAGCAGCGCGACGGCGTGTCGCGCTCCCGAGACGCCGGTGTCGCCGTCGATGACGACGCCTTGGGCGACCTCGCCGACCAGCCGCAGCGTCTTCGGCCCCTTCGCCGCGGCGAGCACCGGGGGAGCGGAGGCGGGCGGCCAGTCGAGGGCGACGTCCTGCAGGGTGACGTAGCGGCCCGACGTCGTGACGCGCTCGCCGGCCAGCAGGGCCCGCAACGCGGTGACCTGCTCGCGCATGAGCGTCAGCGGAGAGGCGACGCGCGCCCCGACCTGCCCCATCCAGTCCTGCACGCCGTGCCCGACGCCGGGCAGGAACCGGCCGGGGAACATGCCGTCGAGCGTCGCCGTCTCCATCGCCGTGAGCGCGACGTTCCGCAGCGGCAGCGGCATCACACCGATCCCGACGGTCAGCCGCTCGGTGGCGGACAGCATCGCCGCCGCAGCGCTGGGGCCGGACTCGAGGAAGCAGTCCTCCCACAGCCACACCTCGTCGAGGCCGGCGGCCTCCGCCGTGCGGGCGAACGGGACGAACCGCGAGGGCGGGTTGCCGTAGGGGGCGAGGATGCAGCCGAGGGTCACCATGCGCCGATCCTGCCGCAACCCGCGCGCCGAGGTAGCACCAGACGTGCCGAGGTAGCACGAGAGGTGCCGAGGTAGTGGACTACCTCGGCACCTCTCGAACTACCTGGGCACCTTGGGAACTACCTCGGCACCTCTCGGACTACCTCGGCAGCTCGGGAACTACCTCGGCAGGCGGGTCAGAGCGGCGTGACGGTACCGCGGAAGTGCTGGCGGCCGCGCGCGCCGTTCCATCCGACGTAAGCGAACCCGCTCGTGTCGCCGCCCGGGGCTGCCTGGGCGTCCTGGGCACCCGGGGCACCTGCGGCGTCCGGGGTGACGGCCACGTCGACGGTGCCCGGAAGGAGCACGGGCGACGCGAACTCGACGGTCCACCGGTAGGCGTCCCCGCGGGCGTGCCCGACGTCGGCCAGCGCGCGGGCGGCGGTGTACATGCCGTGCGCGATGGCACGGGGGAACCCGAACGCCTTGGCGGACAGGGCCGACAGGTGGATCGGGTTGCGGTCGCCGGACACCGCGCCGTAGGCACGACCGGTGCCAGGACCGAGGGCCCAGCGGCCGGTGGGCAGCGGCGGCGTCCAGGTGCCCGCCGGGGCGCGGTCCTCCGCGCCGTCCGCCTCCTCGGGAGCGGCGGCGTCCGACGCCTCCGCCTCGGCCGTCCACGGCAGGTGGAAGCCCTTCGCGAGATACGTCGAGACGCCGCGCCACACGGGCGTGCCCGCGGGGTCGTCCTGGCGCCGCACCTCGGCCACCAGGTCCACCTGCACACCTCGCTTGTGGGGGCGGAGGTTCTCGGCCCACGCACGCACCTCGAGCACGTCACCGAGGGTCACGGGTCCTCGCAGCACGACGTCGTTCGCGAGGTGCACCATGCCCAGGAGCGGCAGCGGGAAGTCGCCGCGGACCATGACCGCCGTCGCCAGCGGGAAGGCGAGCACGTGCAGGTAGCCCGCGGGCAGCACGTCGGTCACCGGCTCGTGCAGCAGCCGCTGGTAGTCGTGCAGGTGGTGGGCGAGGTCGGCCGTCGGCACCCCGGTGACGCGGTAGACGACGTCGGGCAGCGTGAGGGCGGGCTCCTCGCCGCCGCCGTCGCCGGACCGTCCCTGGCCGATGACGGGCAGCCCCGGCATCGCACGGCCGGCGGCGATGCGTCCGGACGCGGCGGCCCCGCGCGCGTAGAGGCCGCCGAGCGCCGGCAGGGTCGGCAGGGTCTCCACGCGCAGCGGCTCGCCGGCGCTGGTGGCCGGCGCGGCCGCCGTCACCGCCCCACCAGGTTCTGCCCGCACACGCGCAGCACCTGCCCGTTGACGCCTGCCGCCGCGGGGGAGCACAGGAACGCGATCGCCTCGGCGACGTCGACCGGCTGCCCGCCCTGCTGCAGCGACGACACCCGGCGCGCCACCTCGCGGGTGGCGAACGGGATCGACGCCGTCATCTCGGTCTCGATGAAGCCCGGCGCCACCGCGTTCGCCGTGCCGCCCCGGGCGGCGACCAGCGGCGCGGTGGCGCGCGTGTGCCCGATGACGCCTGCCTTGGAGAACGCGTAGTTGGTCTGGCCCTTGTTGCCGGCGATGCCGGAGGTCGAGGCGAGCGAGACGATCCGCAGGCCGTCCACGCCGTCGTCGCCGTCGCTGCCCAGCAGCTGGTCGTTGATCCGCAGCTGCGCCTCGAGGTTGACGGCGATCACCGCGTCCCACTGCGCCGGCTTCATGTTGGCGAGCAGCTTGTCGCGCAGGATCCCCGCGTTGTGCACCACGATGTCGAGCCCGCCGTGCCGGGTGCGCGCGTGCTCGAGGATGCGGCGGCCCGCGTCCTGCGCCGTGACGTCGAGCTGGAGCGTGGTGCCGCCCACGGCGTTCGCGGTGCGGGCCAGCCCCTCGCCGGCGGCGGGGACGTCCACGCACACGACGGTGGCGCCGTCGCGGGCCAGCGCCTTCGCGATCGCGGCACCGATGCCCCGCGCCGCGCCGGTGACCACGGCGACCTTCCCGGCCAGCGGGCGGTCCCAGTCGCCGGGCAGGTCGGCCTGCGCCGGCCCGACGGGCAGCAGCTGCCCGTCCACGTACGCCGAGCGGGCGGACAGGAAGAAGCGCAGCGTCGCGAGGGCCGACGGGGCGTCGACGGCAGCGCCGTCGGTGAGCACGACGCCGTTGCCGGTGGCGCCTGCGCGCAGCTCCTTGGCGAGCGAGCGCAGGAAGCCGTCCACCCCGTTGCGGGCGGCGGCCAGCGCGGGCGCGTCGCCGGCGGCGGCCTCGCGGGACACGGTCACCACGCGGCCGTTGGTGGCGAGGCGGCGCAGCACCGACCCGACGGAGAGGACCGCCTCGGAGACGTCGGTGGGCCGGGCGGACCCGGTGAGCACGAGGAGGACGGCGCCCCAGCGGGCGTCGTCGGAGGGCTGGCGCCGCACGTCGAGGCCCCAGCCCAGGAGCTCCTTGGCGAGGAGGTCGGCGTCGCCGGTGGAGGCGGCGTCGGAGACGACGAGCACGGGGCCGACGGTCAGCGGGTCGCCCGCGCGAAAGCGCCGCAGCACGGCGGGCCGCGGCAGGCCCAGCTTGGTGGCGAGCGTCTTCGTGAAGCCCGAGTTGACGGCCTTGGTGTAGGAGTCGGTCACGGGGTCCCCTCTCAGACGGACTCGACGACGGCGGTGGCGCCGAGGCCGCCCGCGGCGCAGATGGAGATGAGGGCGCGGGCCGGCTTGCCGGTCTCCGCGGCCTTCGCTGCGACCAGCTTCGCCGCGGTGGCGAGGATGCGCCCGCCGGTGGCGGCGAACGGGTGCCCCGCGGCGAGCGAGGAGCCGTTGACGTTGAGCCGGTCGCGGTCGATGCTCCCGAGCGGCTCGTCGAGCCCGAGCTCGGCCTTGCAGTAGTCGGGGTCCTCCCAGGCGGCGAGCGTCGTGAGGACGGTCGACGCGAACGCCTCGTGGATCTCGTAGAAGTCGAAGTCGTCCAGCGCGAGCCCGTTGCGGGCGAGCAGGCGCGGCACGGCGTGCACGGGCGCCATGAGCAGCCCGTCGTGGCCGTGCACGAAGTCGACGGCCGCGGTCTCCGCGTCGACGAGGCGGGCGAGGACCGGCAGGTCGCGCTCGGCGGCCCACTCGGCGGACGACAGCAGCACGGTGGAGGCGCCGTCGGTCAGCGGGGTGGAGTTGCCGGCGGTCATCGTGGGCTCGGCGGGCTCGGCCAGACCGCGGCCGAAGACCGGCTTGAGCCCGGCGAGCTTCTCCAGCGAGGTGTCGGCGCGCAGGTTGTCGTCGCGGGTCAGGCCACGGAACGGCGTGACGAGGTCGTCGAAGAAGCCTGCGTCCCACGCGGCGGCGAGGTGCTGGTGGCTGGCGAGGGCGATCTCGTCCTGCGCGGCCCGGGAGATGCCCCAGCGCGCCGTCGTGATCGCCTGGTGCTCGCCCATCGACAGGCCGGTGCGCGGCTCGTCGGTGGCGGGGGTGAGCGGCTTGAGGTCGGAGGGGCGTACCTTCGCGAAGGCCTTGAGGCGGGCCTGGAGCGTCTTCGCGTGCGAGGCGTCGAGCAGCGCGCGGCGCAGCCCCTCGCTCACCGCGACGGGGGCGTCGGAGATGGTGTCCGTGCCCCCGGCGATGCCGGACTCGATCTGGCCGAGGCGGATCTTGTTGGCCACGGTGATGGCGGCCTCGAGGCCGGTGGCGCAGGCCTGCTGGAGGTCGAAGGCGGGCGTCTGGGGGGACAGCGAGGAACCGAGGACGGACTCGCGCACGAGGTTGAAGTCGCGGGAGTGCTTGAGCACGGCGCCGCCGACGACCTCGCCGATGCGCTCGCCCTGGAGGCCGAAGCGCGCGACGAGCCCTTCGAGGGCGGCGGTGAACATCTCCTGGTTGGAGGCGTCGGCGTACTTCTTCCCGGCCCGCGAGAACGGGATGCGGTTGCCGCCCACGATCACGGCGTCCCGCACGGTCGGCTTCGCGGCACGGGGGGTCCGGGACGTGCTCGGGGAGGAGCCGTCGGACGGCTTGCGTGTAGCCACAGGTAGATCCTTCACTCCGTCGGTCAGGTAGGACTCACAGTACCTGATACTCTCAGTCCCGTGAGACGAGTCACAAGGTGCGGCCGATGACGGCCGCAGAACAGCTCGACGCCCGCTCGAACCCGGATTCTCGACCGGCCCTCGACGGTCGGTCGACCCGGTGGGACGACCATCGTGCCGCGCGACGGGCCCAGCTCGTCAACGCGGCGCGCAAGGCCGTCCACCGCGGGGGGCCGGGGGTCTCCATGGACGAGATCGCCGGCGAGGCGGGCACGTCCAAGTCGATCGTCTACCGGTACTTCGAGGACAAGGCAGGGTTGCGGCTCGCCGTGGCCGCGCACGTCGTCGCGACGATGCACGACGCCCTCCGCGAGGCCGCCGAGGCGGCGCCGACGCCGCACGCCGCGCTGCGCGCCATGGTCCGCGTGTACCTCGAGATGATCGAGCACTCGCCCAACGTCTACTGGTTCGTGACGCGCACCGCCATCGGCGGCAACGAGCCCGCCCCCGGGGCCGCCGGCACCGGGCAGGCCGAGGCGCTGGGTGCGTACCTCGACTCCGTCATCGAGCTGGTCGCCGAACCGTTCGCGCGCGCCGTCCACGTCGCTCCGGCGCTCGCGGCGGCGTGGGCGGCCGGTGCCGTCGGCTTCGTCCGCGGCGCCGGCGAGTGGTGGCTCGGTCACGACGGCGCCGGCCGCCTCACCCGGGAGGAGCTCACCGAGCAGGTGACCCTGTGGCTGTGGACCGGCCCCGTCGGCGTCCTCCACCACGAGGGCGCCACGCCTCTCGCGACCTCTCCGACCCCCGACCCCGCACAACCGCAGGAGCACCGATGACCACGACGTCCGACCGTCCCGTGACGCACGCGCCCGCCGCGCACCAGGGGTCCGCAGGCAAGCCGACGCCCCGCGTCGACGTCGCGGGCCTGTCCGAGCAGCTGCTCGGCCGGTGGCCGGAGTGGCGCCGCCACGCCCGTGCCCGCTCGACCGACCCGACCTTCTGGAAGGACGAGTCGCTGTCGATGGCGGAGCACCGCGAGCGGGTGCTCGAGCAGATGCGCCTCCTCGCGAACGCGGACGAGAAGCACCAGGTGTGGCTGGCGTTCCCCGAGCGGCTCGGCGGCGGCGACTCGCCGGGCGCCAACCTGGCGGGCTTCGAGGAGCTCGTGGTGGCCGACCCGTCGCTGCAGATCAAGGCGGGCGTCCAGTGGGGCCTGTTCGCCTCGGCGATCCTGCACCTCGGGACGCCGGAGCAGCAGGACCGCCTGCTGCCCGGGGCGATGGACCTCTCGGTGCCGGGCGCGTTCGCGATGACGGAGATCGGGCACGGCTCGGACGTCGCCTCGGTCGCCACGACGGCCACGTACGACCCGGAGACGGAGGAGTTCGTCATCCACACGCCGTTCCGCGCGGCGTGGAAGGAGTACCTGGGCAACGCGGCCGCGCACGCCACGGCGGCGACCGTCTTCGCGCAGCTGGTCACGAACGGCGTCAACCATGGCGTGCACTGCTTCTACGTCCCGGTCCGCGACCCGGAGACCATGGAGTTCCTCCCCGGCATCAGCGGGCACGACGACGGGCTCAAGGGAGGCCTGCGCGGCGTGGACAACGGTCGCCTGGCGTTCGACCACGTGCGCGTCCCCCGCACGGACCTGCTGGCCCGCTACGGCGCCGTCGCCGCGGACGGCACGTACTCGTCGTCGATCGACAGCCCCGGTCGCCGCTTCTTCACCATGCTCGGCTCGCTGGTGCAGGGACGCGTCTCGCTGGACGGTGCGGCCTCGACGGCGTCCAAGCTCGGGCTCGCCATCGCCGTGCGGTACGGCGCGGAGCGCCGCCAGTTCACGTCGGCGTCGCCGATCGAGGAGACGGTGCTGCTCGACTACGCGACGCACCGCCGCCGCCTGTTCCCGCGCATCGCCGAGACGTACGCGACGCACTTCGCGCACGACCGCCTGCTCGACCTTTTCGACGACGTGTTCTCCGGGGCGAAGGACACCCCCGAGCACCGCGAGGACCTGGAGACGATGGCGGCGGCGCTCAAGGCGACGTCGACGACGTTCGCGCTCGAGACGCTGCAGGAGGCGCGCGTCGCGTGCGGCGGCGCCGGGTTCATCACCGAGAACCGCATCACGAGCCTGCACCACGACCTGGACGTGTACGCCACGTTCGAGGGCGACAACACGGTGCTGCTGCAGCTCGTCGCCAAGCGCCTCGTGGGCGACTACGCGAAGGCCCTCAAGGGCGCCACGTCGACGCCGGCGGGCATCGCGCGGTTCGTGGTCGACCGCGCCGCGGACACCGCGCTGCACCGCACCGGGCTGCGCCGAGCCGGGCAGGCCATCGCGGACGCGGGCGACCCGCGTCGTGCCGCCGGGCACCTGCGCGACGCCGAGACCCAGCGCGAGCTGCTCGCCGACCGCGTCGCGACGATCGTCGAGGAGGTCGCCATGGCCCTGCGCCCCGCGCAGAAGGCCGACCCGGTGACCGCCGCGCGGATCTTCGACGAGAACCAGGTGCAGCTCCTCGAGGCGGCCCGGGCGCACGCGGACCTGCTGCGCTGGTCGGCGTTCACCGACGCGCTGGAGCAGGTCGAGGACCCGGGCACCCGCCGGGTCATGACCTGGGTGCGGGACGTCTTCGGGCTCACCCTGATCGAGCGCAACCTCGCCTGGTACCTGATCCACGGGCGCCTGTCGGCGCAGCGCGCGCGCACGGTGACCTCGTACGTCGACCGCCTGCTCGACCGCCTGCGCCCGCACGCCGTCGACCTGGTCGACGCGTGGGGCTACGGGCAGGAGCACCTGCGGGCCGTGATCGCGTCGGGCATCGAGGCCGAGCGGCAGGACGAGGCGCGGGCGTACTACGCGCAGCAGCGGGCCGACGGCACCGCGCCGGTCAGCGAGAAGGCGCTGAAGAAGCAGCGGCGCGGCTGAGCCGGCCGGCCCGGCTGATCCGTCGCCGGACGCCGGAGGGGGCCCGTCGAGACCTGGTC
>NZ_JBHUWC010000063.1:0-19318 GCF_042670225.1 Isoptericola sp. NPDC057191
GACGGCGGCCGGTGCGCACCGAGCGCCGGGGCCGCCGTCGTCGTCCCCGAGGTAGTGCAGACCGTGCCGAGGTAGTTCGGGTCGTGCCGAGGTAGTCGGGACCGTGCCGAGGTAGTCGGGGCCGTGCCGAGGTAGTGCGCGGCCGAAGGGCGTCAGCGGACGTCGGTGCCGTTCTCGCAGGCGCCGAGCCTGCCCCCCGGTCGCCGCTGTCCACAGCTGGCCGGCAGCCGGGACGACGCCGCAGCGCAGGGCGCGACTCTCGTCGCATGACAGAAGCTGATCACCTCCCGGCGATCCGACGTGTCGCCGCGATCCTCGACCTGATGAACGCCCCGGACTCGCCGCTGCGCTCGATGCGCTCGGCCGATGCGCCGCATCCGCCGGTCGTGCCGGACGCGCTCGCGCTCGCCCTGGACGACGTCCCCGATGCGACGACGCAGCACGAGACTGCGGTGCTCACGCTCGTGGGGCGGCTCGTCGAGCACACGGCCGCCACGCTGTGGTTCAGTCACGAGACCGCCGCCATGCTGCACGGCGCCTGGACGTTCCGCACGCCCCAGCTGGTGCACGTGACGCACGAGTGGAACCCGCACGTAGATGAGGAACGGGAGCCCTCCGTCCGCCGGCACCACACGCCCATGCCGCCGACGGACCGGGCGGAAGTCCGCGGGGTGCCTGTGACCTCGCTCGCGCGCACGCTCGTCGACTGCATCCGGACCCTCCCGCGCGACGGCGCGCTCGTGGCGTGCGACTCGCTGTTCAGGCTCGGTGCACGACCTGCCGAGGTCTCGCGCATCATGTCCGCCTCTCGGGGCAAGCGTGGCGTCGTGCAGGCGCGGGAGATCCTTGGGCTGTGCGATCCGCGCTCCGCGTCGCCGGGGGAGACCGTGACGCGGCTCGCCGCCGTCGACGCCGGACTACGCAGACCGGACTGCCAGATCGAGGTCCCGACCACTCACGGCACCTTCTTCGTCGATCTGGGATGGGAGGACGTCCGGCTCGCTGTGGAGTTCGACGGCGCGCTCAAGTACGACGACGACCCCGAGGTGGTGCACGCCGTCCAGGCGCGACGGCAAAAGGCGCTCGAGGCTGCTGGATGGACCGTCGTCCGAGTCCGGTGGGAGGACCTCGGCGACCTGGAGGCGCTGGAGCATCGCCTGCGGCATGCCTACCTCGCGGCCCGACGCCGGGCCTTGCTCGGGCTGACCGCGTGAAGGGTGGCGCAGTGCGCCGTCGCAGCACGACGGCGGTCGCTCGGGTGAGCGACCGCCGCCGTGACACGACTACCTCGGCACCGCCTCTACTACCTCGGCACGGTCTTGACTACCTCGGCACCGCCTCGACTACCTCGGCACGGTCTTGACTACCTCGGCACCGCCTCGACTACCTCGGCACGGTCTCGACTAGTTCGGTGCGGTCTCGACTACCTCGGCATGGCCTCGACTGCTTCGGCGCGGTCTCGACTACCTCGGCAGGGTCTCGACTACCTCGGCGGTGGGGCGGGCTGGTCCTGGGGATCCTTCGTCTTCGTCTCCTTGGCGTCCTCCGCGAGGGAGCCGAGGTAGAGGGAGATGACCTTCGGGTCGGACTGGAGCTCGCGCCCCGTGCCGGTGTGGGCGTCCTTGCCCTGGTCGAGGACGTAGCCGCGGTCGCAGATCTGCAGGCAGCGGCGGGCGTTCTGCTCCACCATGATCACGGACACGCCGGCCTTGTTGATCATGCGGGTGCGCAGGAACGTCTCGTCCTGGCGGACGGGGGACAGGCCGGCGGACGGCTCGTCGAGGAGCAGCACGGACGGGTTCATCATGAGCGCGCGTGCCATGGCGACCATCTGCCGCTCGCCGCCGGACATGGCGCCCGCTCGCTGGGTGCGACGCTCGTGCAGGACGGGGAACAGGTCGCGGATGAACGACCACCGCTCCTCGAACGCCTTGGGCCGCAGGTACACCCCCATGCGCATGTTCTCCTCGACGGACAGCGAGGGGAACACGTTGTTCGTCTGCGGGACGAAGCCGACGCCGCGGGCCACGAGGGAGTTCGCCTTCATGCCCGTGATGTCCTCGCCGTCGAGCGTCACCGTGCCGGAGTGGATCTTCACCAGCCCGAACAGCGCCTTGAGCAGCGTGGACTTCCCGGCGCCGTTGGGGCCGATGATGCCGACCAGCTCGCCCTTGCCCACCTCGATCGAGCAGCCGTCGAGGATGTGCACGCCGGGGATGTACCCGGCCACGATGGAGTCGGCCTTCAGGAGCAGCTGCTTGCCCTCGGGCACGCCTCCGTGCGCGTGCGCGGTCAGGGTGTCGGTCATCGCTTCTCCTCCTCGGCCTCGAGGCGGGCCAGGATCTCGGGGTCGAGCAGGGAGTCGTCGCCCAGGTCGGTGTCGTGGTGGGCACCGAGGTACGCGTCGACGACGGCCTGGTCCTGCATCACCGTCCTGGGCGGCCCTTCGGCCACGATCCGGCCCTCCGCCATCACGACCACCCAGTCGGAGATGTGCCGCACGGCGTGCATGTCGTGCTCGACGAACAGCACGGTCATGCCCTCGTCGCGCAGGGCCTGCACGTGCCCCAGCAGGGACTGCACCAGGGCGGGGTTCACGCCCGCCATGGGCTCGTCCAGCATGATCATCGTCGGGTCGGTCATGAGGGCTCGCGCCATCTCGAGCAGCTTGCGCTGCCCGCCCGACAGGGAGCCGGCGAAGTCGTCCGCCTTCGTGTCGAGCTTGAACCGGGCGAGGATCTCCATCGCCTTCTCGGTGGCGGCCTTCTCGTGCGCCCGCCAGGTGAACGGCAGCCACGACAGCCAGAACCGCTCGCCCGGGTTCTTGGGGGCGGCGAGCAGCATGTTCTGCAGCACGGTGAGCCGCGACAGGGCCTTGGTGAGCTGGAAGGTGCGCACCATGCCCAGCTGCGCGACGCGGGCGCCGCTCTTGCCGGCGATCGAGTTCCCCTCGAAGCTCCACCGTCCGCTCTGCGGCGTGTCGAAGCCGGTGAGCAGGTTGAAGAACGTGGTCTTGCCGGCGCCGTTGGGGCCGATGAGGGCGGTGATGGCGCCGCGCTGCACCTCGAGGTGGGCGACGTCCACCGCCGTCATGCCGCCAAAGCGACGCACGACCTCGTCGGCGACGAGGATCGCGTCCGGCTTGGGCGCCCCGACGACGGCCTCGACGTGCGCGAGGTCGTCGCGGGCCTCCGCCGCGACGGCGGAGGTGGGGGCGACGGCGGCCGCCGCGGCGGCGTCGACGACGGACTGGGGCTGCGGGTCACCGGCGGTCTGGCCGGCGGAGGTCTCTTCGGACATGTCAGCGGACATCGAAGGCCAGCTCCTTCTTGTTCCCGAGGATTCCCTGCGGCCTGAAGATCACGAGGAGCATGAGGGTGATCCCTACCAGCATGCCGCCGATCTGCTCCACGTTGGTGGTGCTGATGATGTCGCCCACGCCGGTGTTCTCGGACAGGGCGCGCATCCCGGTGCGCATGAACATGTAGGCGCCGAAGAAGATCATCGCGCCGAGCACCGGCCCGAAGACGGTGGCGGCACCGCCGAGCAGCAGCACGGTCCACACGAAGAACGTCATGGTGCGGCCCATCGCGTCGGGCGCGATGGTGATCGGCAGGACGTAGAGCACGCCGCCGAGCGCGCCGAGCATGCCGCCCAGCACCAGCGACTGCAGCTTGTACGAGTACACGTTCTTGCCGAGCGCGCGCACGGCGTCCTCGTCCTCGCGGATGCCCTTGAGGACACGGCCCCACGGGCTGCGGGTGACGAGCCAGACGAACAGCAGGGCCAGGGCGACGACGCCCCACGCGAAGATCCGGGTCCACCAGGAGTCGGACCCGGTGTTGATGTACTCGAGCGGCCCGATGGAGGTGCGGCCGTCGGGCAGGGGGGACAGGTCCTGGAACGTGCCCTTGTAGTTGCGGCCCTGCAGGCCGGAGGCGCCGCCGGTCCACTCCTGCAGCCACGTGGACCGCCCGATCCAGCGGATGATCTCCGCGGCGGAGATGGTGACGATCGCGAGGTAGTCACCGCGCAGCTGCAGCGTCGGGATGCCCAGCACGAGGGCGAACAGCAGGCCGGCGGCCAGGGCCACGACCAGCGCGAGGAAGAACGGGGCGCCGGCGATGGTCGCGATGCCGAAGCCGTACGCGCCGAGCAGCATGAAGCCGGCCTGGCCCATGTTGAGCAGCCCGGTGTACCCGAAGTGCAGGTTGAGGCCGATCGCCGCGATGGCGTACGCCGCCGTCGTGGGGGCGATGAGCTCGGCGAGCGACTGGGTGAGGATTCTGAGGAACTCGTCCATGGTCGGTCTCCCTTCAGCCGATCCGCTCGCGGCGGCCGAGGATGCCCTGCGGCCTGATCAGGAGCACGAGGATGAGGATCACGAGCGCCGACGCGTAGCGCAGGTCGCTCTGGATCACGAGGTTGGACAGCTCGACGACGAGGCCGATGAGCAGCGACCCCACGAGGGCGCCGAACGCGGTGCCGAGGCCGCCGAGGGTCACGGCGGCGAACATCAGCAGCAGCAGCTGGACGCCGACCTGCCAGTTGAACGACCCGTACGAGATGCCCCACATGAGCCCGGCGAGCGCCGCGAAGGCGGTGGCGAGGACCCACACGATGCGGACCACCTTGTCGGGGTCGATGCCGGTGGCGGAGGCGAGCGCCGGGTTGTCCGACACGGCTCGGGTGGCCCGGCCGAGGCGGGTGCGCGTGAGGAACAGCGCGAACCCGACCAGGCACACCAGCGCGACCACCATCGAGATCCACGAGGTGGTGCTGAGCGTGATCCCCAGGAGGGTCAGCGGCTTGGGGTTGCTCGACAGGATGCGCAGCGAGCCACCGCCGATGAGCAGCTGGATCACGTACTGCAACGTGATCGACAGGCCGATCGAGACGATCATCAGCTGCATCACGGGGGTGCCGCGGCGCCGCAGCGGCCGCCAGATGGCGGCGTCCTGCGCGAGGCCGGTGAGGGCGCAGATGGCGATGGTCAGCGCGCCGCCGAGCCAGATCGACATCCCCCACTGGTTGATGGCGATGAAGCCGAGCGCGGCGCCCAGGGCGAACTGCTCGCCGTGCGCGAAGTTCGACAGGCCCGTGGTGCCGAAGATGAGGTTCAGCCCGATGGACGCGAGGGCGAGCAGCAGGCCGAACCGGATGCCGGAGCCGAACTGCTGCCAGACCTGGCCCCAGGTCAGCGCGCGCTGTGAGGCGTCGCCCTCGGGGGCGGTGCTCACGCTGTCGCCCTCGGTGGTCGTCCCGTCGTCGCCGGGCGCGCCCGTCGTGGAGTCGGCCGAGGGGCTGGCCTCGCCCTGCGGCTCGCCGCCGAGGAGGAACGCCGCGCGGCCTGTCCCGCCCGTCTGGGCGACGACCTCCGTCGTCGTCTCCGCGGGGGGAGCCTGGCCGGCGGGCAGCGAGTCCGGGTCGAGGGTGACGGTGTACCTGCCGACCTCGGTCACCGGCACGGAGATGCGTTCCGTGGTGGTGGTGATCGTCTCGTCGAACCCGCCGGGTCCGGTGATCGTCAGCGTGGCGTCCGCGACCGGTTCGCCCGCCTCGTCGACCACCCGGACGGCGATGCACGCCGTGGTGTCGTCGGGCTGGCAGTCGGTCGCGATCTCGGCGGCGGTGCTGATGCTGCCGGCGGCGCGGCTGGTGTGCGCCGCGGTGTCCGCGCCGGGGCTCGCCTGTGCGGGTGGCAGGGCGAGCGCCACAGGTGCGAGGGCGATCGCGAGCGCTGCCACGGTGCGGCGCAGCACGATCCCCCTGGTCGGTCGGTCCGTCGTCATCGGCCGGGTCCTCCGTAGGTCGGTGTCGTTCCCCGGGCGAGCCCGGGGTACCACCCGCTCGCCCCGTCGATGCACGGACACTAAAGGCCCCATGTATCCGCGGGGTTTCGCGAGCGTGCCGTGAGTGTAGCCACGAAAATGTGACCCACCTGACAGATCTAGGTCACAGTCGTGCATCACGCGCGGATCCGGGCCCGCGCCCGGCGGCACCTAGGCTGGCCGGGTGCCCGACGACCTGACGCCTGCCGCCGACCCGACCACCACCGCGGGGGACGCCGCCCCGGACGCCGCCCCGGACGCCGCCACGACGGCACCGGCCGGCGCCCCTGCTGACGCACCGGGCCAGGCGCCTGTCGCGGAGCGGCGCCCGACCGTCCGCTCGCACCACGGCGACGACGTCGTCGACGACTACGAGTGGTTGCGCGACAAGGAGTCGCCCGAGGTCCTGGCGCACCTGGCGGCGGAGAACGCGTGGACCCAGGCGCAGCTGGCGCACCTCGCGCCGCTGCGGCAGGACGTGTTCGGCGAGATCAAGGCCCGCACCCAGGAGGCCGACCTGTCCGTCCCCGTGCGGATGGGTGCCTTCTGGTACTACACGCGCACCGAGGAGGGGCGGCAGTACGCGATCCACGCCCGCGTCCCGGCGGCCGGCGAGTGGGCGCCGCCGAGCATCGAGCCCGGCACGGTGCCGGCGGGCGAACAGGTGCTGCTCGACCAGAACGCCGCCGCCGCGGGTCACGACTTCTTCTCGTTGGGCTCGTTCGACGTGTCCGAGGACGGCGCCCGGCTCGTGTACGCCGTCGACACGACGGGCGACGAGCGGTTCGTGCTGCGCGTGCGGGACCTCGCGACGGGCGAGGATCTGCCCGACGTCGTCGAGGACACCTTCCCCGGCGCGGTCCTGACCCCCGACGGCCGGTACGTCTTCTACCCGACGGTCGACGACGCCTGGCGGCCGTACCGCGTGTGGCGGCACGAGGTCGGGACCCCGGCGGCCGACGACGTCCTCGTGCTCGAGGAGCCCGACGAGCGGTTCTGGGTGGGCGTGGGGCTCACCCGGTCGCGCCGCTACCTCGTCGTCGAGCTGGGCTCGAAGACGACCAGCGAGGCGCACGTGCTCGAGGCGGACGACCCGACCGGCGAGCTGCGCGTCGTCTGGGCGCGTCGCGACGGCGTCGAGTACACGGTCGAGCACGCCGTCCTGCCCGGCGGCGACGGCGACGGCGAGGGCGGTCGGGACGCGCTGCTCGTGCTGCACAACGACGGCGCGGAGAACTTCGAGCTGGTGACCACGGACGTCCCGGCGCGGGGTGCCGCCACGCCCCTGGACCCCGCGGCCGCGCGCGTCGTCGTGCCGCACGACCCCGCCGTGCGGCTCGACGGCGTGGACGCGTTCGCCGGCCACGTGGTGCTGAGCCTGCGGCGGGAGGCGCTGCCGCGGGTCGCCGTCGTCGACCTTGCCGACACCCTTGCCGACACCGCCCGCACGACGGCGGACCAGCCGTGGGCGGCGCACGAGATCGACGTCGACGAGCCGCTGTTCTCCGTCGCCCTGGACACCAACCCGACGTGGGAGCAGCCGCTGCTGCGGGTGCAGCACACGTCGTTCGTCACGCCGGCCACGGTGGTGGACGTCGACCTCGCCACGGGTGAGCGGCACGTGCGCAAGCAGCAGCCGGTGCTGGGCGGCTACGACCCGGCGGACTACGTGCAGCGCCGCGAGTGGGCCACCGCCGAGGACGGCACCCACGTGCCGATCAGCCTCGTGTGGCGGCGGGACGCGGTGACGCTCGACGGCTCGGGCACCCGGGCGGAGCCCGCCCCGCTGCTCCTCTACGGGTACGGCGCCTACGAGTCGAGCATCGACCCCTACTTCTCCGTGCCGCGCCTCAGCCTGCTGGACCGCGGCGTCGTGTTCGCCGTCGCGCACGTGCGTGGCGGCGGCGAGCTGGGACGGCACTGGTACGACGACGGCAAGCTGGCGCACAAGACGCACACGTTCACCGACTTCGTCGCGTGCGGACGCCACCTCGTCGAGACCGGGTGGACCGCGCCGGAGCGGATGGTCGCCGACGGCGCGAGCGCGGGCGGCCTCACCGTCGGCGCGGCGCTCAACCTGGCTCCCGGGCTGTTCGCCGGCGTGCTCGCCGGGGTGCCGTTCGTCGACGCCCTGACGTCGATGCTCGACCCGTCGCTGCCGCTCACCGTCGTCGAGTGGGACGAGTGGGGCGACCCCCTGCACGACGCCGAGGTCTACGCCCGCATGAAGGCGTACAGCCCGTACGAGAACGTCCCCGACGACGCCAGCGCCTACCCCCGGGTGCTCGCCACCACCTCGCTGCACGACACGCGCGTGCTGTACGTGGAACCGGCGAAGTGGGTGGCGCGGCTGCGCGCCGCCGGTGCCCCCGCGCTGCTGAAGATCGAGATGTCCGCCGGGCACGGCGGCGTGTCCGGCCGGTACGCCCGCTGGGAGGAGATCGCGTTCGAGCACGCGTGGACGCTCGACGTGCTGGGCGCCGCCCGGGGGTGAGATCGGGCGTGTCGGATCTCATAGGCGCCCGCTGGAACGGCGGGCTGGCCCGGGACGTCGTAACGTCGCGGGGCCGGGGTCGTGTGGCCCCGGCCTAGTCGTCGAGAGCCGGCTCCGTGCGGCACGCACGACCGGTCGTCTGGAGCTCGTGTGTCAGGGAACGCCACCACCAGGTTCGCCAACGTCTCGTTGCTGGCCGTGACCAGCCGCCTGCCGTCCGGCGTCCGGACGTCCGCGGCGGTGCAGGAGCGGCTCGCCCCGGCGCTGCGCCGGTTGCGGCTGCCCGGCACGCTGCTGCAACGGGTGGCCGGAGTGCGCGAGCGGCGAGCCTGGACCGCGGGCGAGGACGTGGACGACGCGACCGTCGCCGCGGGGCAGGAGGCGCTGCGCGTCGCGGGGGTCGAGCCCGCCGACGTCGGCCTGCTGATCAACACCTCCGTGACGCGTCGCCACCTCGAGCCGTCCGTCGCGGTCCGGCTGCACCACGGCCTGGGGCTGCCGTCGTCCGCCGTGAACTTCGACGTCGCGAACGCCTGCCTCGGCTTCATCAACGGCATGAGCCTCGCCGCCGGGATGATCGACTCCGGTCAGGTCCGCTACGCCGTCGTCGTCGACGGCGAGGACGCCGACGTCATCCACGACCGCACCATCGAGCGGCTCCTGCGCGCCGACCGCACCCGCGACGACTTCATGCAGGAGTTCGCGTCGCTCACCCTCGGCTCCGGCTCCGCCGCCGCCGTGCTGGGCCGCGCGGACGAGCACCCGCAGGGCCACCGGGTGCTCGGTGGCGTGACGCGCGCCGCGACGAAGTTCCACGACCTGTGCGTCGGCAGCACCGAGGGCATGTTCACCGACGCGAAGGCGCTGCTCGAGGGCGGCCTCGAGCTCGTCGTCGACGCGTGGAAGGACGCCGTCGCCGACTGGGACTGGGCACGCATGGACCGGTACGTCACGCACCAGGTGTCGCGCGTGCACACGAACGCGATCGTCGAGGCCGTCGGCCTGGACCGCACCAAGGTGCCGACGACCTACGAGCGCCTGGGCAACGTCGGGCCCGCGTCGGTGCCGATCACCCTGGTGGAGCAGCAGGACACCCTGGACGCCGGGGACCGGGTGCTGCTCATGGGCGTCGGCTCGGGCATCAACACCGCCATGCTGGAGCTCGCCTGGTGACGGGCACGACCCCCACCCCGACCGCACCCCGTCCCGCCGACACCGTCCCCCCGGGCCTGCCCGGGCTCGACCCGCGCCACAGCCACGTCCTGACCGACGCGCGCGGCGGGTCGTGGCACTACCTCGACAACGGCCCCGAGCTCGCGGCCCGCCTCGGCCCGGGCGTCGAGCCCGTCGGCACCGTGCTCGCGGTGCACGGCAACCCCACCTGGTCCTACCTGTGGCGTCGGCTCGTCACGGACGCCGTGGACGCGGCGGTCGCCGGTGCGCCGGCCTGGCGCGTCGTCGCCGTCGACCAGCTCGAGATGGGCCTCTCCGGCCGCACCGGCGAGCACCGGACGCTCGCCCGTCGCGTCGCCGACCTCGGCGCGTTCACCGACGCCCTCGGCCTGACCGGGCCCGTCGTGACCCTCGGCCACGACTGGGGCGGCGTCGTGTCGCTCGGCTGGGCCGTGGACCACCCCGACCAGCTCGCCGGCGTCGCGCTGCTCAACACCGCCGTGCACCAGCCCGACGACGCGCCCGTCCCCGCGCCGCTGCGGCTCGCCCTCGCCGGCCCCGTGCACCGGCTCGGCACGCGCACCACGCGCGCCTTCCTCGAGACCACGCTCGCGCTGGCGCGCCCGCGGCTGGCCCACGACGTCGCGCAGGCCTACCGCCTGCCGTACCTCACCGCCGCCGAGCGCGACGGCATCGAGGGCTTCGTCGCCGACATCCCCGTCGACGACGCGCACCCCAGCGCCGCCGAGCTGCACCGCGTCGCCGCGGGCGTCGCCCGGCTCTCCGTGCCCGCCGTCCTGCTGTGGGGCCCGCACGACCCGATCTTCTCCGACCGCTACCTCGACGACCTCGTCCACCGGCTGCCGCACGCGCACGTGCACCGGTTCGGGGACGCCGGGCACCTGATCGCGGAGGACGCGGCATGGACGCCTGCTGTGCTCCGGTTCCTGGCTGGGGTGCTGTCGGCGGAGGGGTCGGGAACCTCGGGCGCGGATGCGTTCACGGGCCCCAGGGGGCCCTCCACTTCGGGACTTCGTCCATCCGCGCCCGAGGTCCCCGATCCCTCCGCCTCGTCCGATCCCTCGCCGTCCGCCGCCTCGTCCGAGTCCTCGCCGTCGTTCGTGCCGCTGTGGGCCAGGCTGGACGCGCGGGCGGACGACGACGGCCCGGCCGTGCTGGACATGTCCGACGACGGCGCCGACGGGCAGCCGTTCGTCGCGAGCTGGCGGGCTCTGGACCGCCAGGTGCGACGCGTCGCGTCGGGGCTGCACGGCATCGGCGTGCGCCGGGGCGACCGGGTGTCGCTGCTGGTCGAGCCCGGCCCGACGCTGACCGCGCTGGTGTACGCGTGCCTGCGGATCGGCGCCGTCGTCGTGGTGGCCGACGCCGGCCTGGGCGTGCGCGGGCTGACGCGCGCGCAGCGGGGAGCGTGGCCGCGGTTCGTCGTCGCGCAGCGGAAGGGGCTCGCCGCCGCGCGGGCGCTGGGCTGGCCCGGCGTGCGCATCTCCGCCGACCCCCTGGCGCCGCCGGTGCGGCGGGCGCTCGGCGTCGCGCACGAGCTCGTCGACGTCGCCCGGGCCGGCGACGGCCAGCCGCTGCCGCCCGAGCCCGGCCCGCACGACGAGGCCGCCGTCCTGTTCACGTCGGGCTCGACGGGCCCGGCCAAGGGCGTCGTCTACCGGCACGCCGAGCTGTCCGCCCTCCGCGACGCGATCGCCGCCCACTTCGACGTCGGGCCCGACACGGGCCTGGTCACCGGATTCGCGCCGTTCGCGCTGCTCGGGCCGGCCCTCGGCACCCGGTCCGTCACGCCCGTGATGGACGTGTCGGCGCCCCGGACGCTCACCGCGCGAGCCGTGGCCGACGCCGTACGGGCCTCCGACGCCCGGATCGTCTTCCTGTCCCCGGCGGCGATCCTCAACGTCGTCGCCACGGCCGACGCGCTGGACGACGCCGACCGCGCCGCCCTCGCACGGGTGCGCACCTTCCTCTCGACCGGCGCGCCCATCTCCGCCGAGCTGCTCGGCTCGGCGCAGGCGCTCATGCCCGCGGCGACCGCCCACACCCCGTACGGGATGACGGAGTGCCTGCTCGTCACCGACGTCACCCTCGACGGCATCCGGGACGCCGCCACGGCGCCCGACGACGGCGTCTGCGTCGGCACTCCCGTGGGTGGTGGCGAGGTGCTCGTCAGCGCGCTCGACGACGACGGCGCCGCCACCGGCGAGCCGTCCTCCGCCCCCGGCGTGCTCGGGGAGGTGCTGGTGCGCGCCCCCCACCTCAAGGAGCGCTACGACCGCCTCTGGCTCACCGACCTGGCCGCCGAGCGCGACACCCCGCCGGGACGCTGGCACCGCACGGGCGACGTCGGGCACCTGGACGACCAGGGGCGCCTGTGGATCGAGGGCCGCCTCGCGCACGTGCTCCGCACCGCCGGCGGCCCGCTGGCCCCCGTAGGCCCGGAGCAGCACGTGGAGCGGGTGGCGCAGGTGCGCCGCGCGGCCGTCGTCGGCGTCGGGCCCGCGGGAGTGCAGCAGCCGGTCGCCGTCGTCGAGACGGTGGACGGGGCGCGCCGCCCCGCGCTCGCCCCCGAGGCGCTCGCGGCCGCGGTCCGCGCCGCGTCGCCGGTCCCGCTCGCGGCCGTCCTCGTGGTGCCGCGCATGCCGACCGACGTGCGGCACAACTCCAAGGTCGACCGGGCCCGCCTCGCGCGGTGGGCGGACGGCGTGCTCACCGGCGGACGGATGGGGGCGCCGTGATCAGGCCGACGGTCCTCGTGACCGGCGCGTCCGGGCTGCTCGGGGGCGCGGTGGCCCGCGCGCTCGTGGCCCGCGGCGACGACGTCCGCACGCTGCAGCGGCGGCCGTCCGGCGTCCCGGGCGCGCACGACGTCGCGGGGTCCGTGACGGACGCGGACGTCGTCGCGCGCGCCGTCGAGGGCGTCGGCGCCGTCGTGCACCTTGCGGCGAAGGTGTCCCTCGCCGGGTCCCCGGCGGAGTTCCACGACGTGAACGTCGGCGGGACGCGCGCCCTGCTCGACGCGGCCGGGCGCGCCGGCGTCGGACGGTTCGTCCAGGTGTCGTCCCCGTCCGTCGCCCACCTGGGGACGTCGCTCGTCGGCGTCCCGGCGACCCCCGCCGACCCCGACCGTGCCCGGGGCGAGTACGCCCGCACGAAGGCGGCCGCCGAGGTGCTGGCCCTGGGCCGGGACGGTGCTGGCGGCGCTTCCGGGACCCGCGTCGTCGCCGTGCGTCCGCACCTCGTGTGGGGGCCGGGGGACACCCAGCTGGTCGAGCGCGTCGTGGACCGTGCCGCACGGGGCCGGCTGCCGCTGCTGGGTCACGGCGCCGCGCTCATCGACACCCTGTACGTGGACAACGCCGCCGACGGCATCCTCGCCGCCCTCGACCGGCTGGCCGACGCCCCGGACGTCGTGGGCGGCCGCGCGTACGTGCTGACCAACGGCGAGCCCCGCACCGTGGCGGACCTGCTGACCGGTATCTGCCGCGCCGCCGGCGTGACACCGCCGGCCTGGCACGTGCCCGCGGGGCTGGCGCGCGCCGTGGGCGGGCTCGTCGAGACCCTGTGGCGGGTCCGTCCCGGCGTGGACGAGCCGCCGATGACGCGCTTCCTGGCCGAGCAGCTGTCCACCGCGCACTGGTTCGACCAGCGGGCCACGCGCCACGACCTGCGCTGGGTGCCCGCCGTGAGCGTCGACGAGGGCCTGCGGCGGCTGGCGGCGCACTACGACGGCACGCGCGACGGCGACACGCGTCGCCAGGTGAACAGCAGGTGAACAGTCCCAGAACAGTTCACCGAGCAGACCCCTGACGGTCGATCTCCCCAGGTTCACCCTCCACGATGGGTGCCGTGACCGAGACGCTTCTGCTCGCGCTCGTCGTCGTGACGGCCCTCGCGTTCGACTTCACGAACGGGTTCCACGACACGGGCAACGCGATGGCTACCTCCATCGCCACCCGAGCCCTCAAGCCCCGGACCGCCGTCGCGCTGTCCGCCGTCCTCAACCTCGTCGGCGCCTTCCTCTCCCTCGCCGTCGCCGCCACGATCGCCAAGGGCATCGTCGACGCCGGGGTGATCACGCTCCCCGTGGTCCTCGCCGGGCTCGTCGGCGGGATCGTGTGGAACCTCATCACCTGGCTGTTCGGCATCCCCTCCAGCTCCTCGCACGCCCTCGTGGGCGGCATGGTGGGCGCCGTGCTCGCGGCCGTCGGCACGTCGGGCGTGCTGTGGGCCGGCGTCGTGGCCAAGGTGCTGGTGCCCGCCCTCATCGCCCCCGTCGTCGCGATCGCGGTGGCCGGCCTCGGCACGTGGCTCGTGGCCCGGCTGACGCGCGGCGTCCCGCAGGACGTGACGAGCCGCGGCTTCCGCTGGGGCCAGATCGGCTCCGCGTCGCTCGTCTCGCTGGCGCACGGCACCAACGACGCGCAGAAGTCGATGGGCATCATCCTGCTCGCGCTCATCGCGGGCGGTGCCGTGCCGGCCGACTCGAACGTGCCGTTCTGGGTCATCCTCAGCTGCGCGCTCGCCATGGCGCTCGGGACCTACCTGGGCGGCTGGCGCGTCATCCGCACGCTCGGCAAGGGCCTGGTCGAGATCGACACCCGCCAGGGCATGGCCGCGGAGACGTCCTCCGCCGCCGTCATCCTGTTGTCCAGCCACTTCGGCTTCTCCCTCTCCACGACGCACGTCGCCACCGGTTCCGTGCTCGGCTCCGGCGTCGGGATGCCGGGCGCCAAGGTGCGCTGGAGCGTCGCGGGACGCATGTTCGTGGCCTGGATGGTCACCCTCCCGGCGGCCGGCCTCGTCGGCGCGCTGTGCCACTGGCTCGAGTCGGCGATCGGCGGCGCGGCCGGCACGATCGCCGTCTTCGCGCTCCTCGTCGTCGTGTCCACCGCCATCTGGCTGGTCTCGCGGCGCAAGCCGGTGGACCACACCAACGTCAACGAGGCCTGGGACGAGGAGAAGGGCGCCTCGATCGAGGCCGTCGCCGCCACCACGGGTGCGGCCGGCGGCGAGCGCGTCGGCCCGGTCCCGGCCGTCGCCACCGCGTCGTCCGTCGGACCTGCGGTCAGCGCCGTGGGCACCGTGTCGAACCAGAAGGTGGGAGCATGACCGACTTCATCGAGTGGGGCGCCCTCGGCCAGGTGCTCGTCGCCGGGCTGATCGTCGGCGCCGGCATCCCCGCCCTCTTCGCGCTGGGGCTGCGCCTGCTGGCGGGCACGACCACCGAGCCGTCCGCCCCGTCCGCCGGGGCGTCGTCCGACGCGGACCGCTCCGCGCCGCGGGCCATCGCCATCCCCCGCCCGACGCCGGCGCGCCTCGCGGGCGCCATCGCGTGCCTGGGCGTCGTCGTCGGCGCCATCGCCTTCGGCCTGGTCTTCCTCGTCTCCGGCGGTCACTGACCGGTCGTCCTCGTGGACCCGGGAGCATCCCGGGGTCCGGTTCGACGCCCGCCGGTCGCCGATCGCGTCCTCGCGGTCGGCGTCCGGCCGCGCGCGACCCTCTCGGCGCCTGCGTCGCGCCCCCTCCGTGCAGATATTGCACGACGGTCCTCACGGCCGCCGACATCGGGTTTGATCGGGCGTGCGCCCTCGTTCGCGGGAGCGCTGCACCACCTCGGTGGTGCCACGTCGCCGCGGAGGCCTGCGCGGTCGGGTGCTCCCCCCGCCCCGACCCCAGGCCTCCGCGGTCGCTCGTCGGCGGAGGACCGGGCTGGAGGTGTCGATGGCCAGCGAGGGAGCGCCATGGGTGGCTCCACCCGTGTGCACGACGTGGGACCTCCGCCGGAGCGACCCGTGGTTTCCCGTCGACGAGCTGCGCCCGGGGGCCGCGGAACAGGGCAAGCTGCTGTGCGGGCTGTGCCCCGTGCTCACGCGGTGCTTCCGAGAGGTGATGGCCCTGGAGCGGGGTCTTCGTGCGCGCCACCGGTTCGGGGTGTGGGCCGGGCTGGACCCCGAGGAGCGTGCGCGCCTGGACGAGTCGGCCGGACACAGGACCTCGCCTCCGGCCCGTGCACGCCGGTCGGCTCAGGACTGCGCGTGACGGGCGAGCTCCTCATCGCCGTCGGCGCCGCGGGCGTCGTCGTGACGTACAGCGGCACCGGGTGGCCGCGGGGCATCCGCGTCCTCACGGTGCTGGTCGCGGTGCTAGCGGCTCTCCTGCTCGCAGGCAGCGCGCACCGCGGTGCCGGATCGTGGGGAACCGGATCGTGGGTGACCGGGTGGGGCACTGGCTCCTGGGAGACCTGGTCGTGGCTCCCGCTGGCCCTGTACGTGTCGCTGGTGCTCGTCGGGGTGCCGCTGGTGCGCGTCGTCGGGCGGCGTGCCGGCACCCGCGCCCGCCGACGGCACTGACGTATCGGCGGGCGCCGTCGCTCAGGTCACGCCCTGGATCCCGGGGCAGGCCGCCCGCGGATCGTCCGTTCCCGCGGCGATGGACCGGAAGGCCGCAGCGGCCTCCGGGTCGCTGCACCCGCCGGGCGAGTAGCCGCGCAACGCCAGGAACCCGGCCGCGGCGACGGCCTGCACGCCCGTCGCCGTGGCCTCGTCGGCCAGGCGGGCGAGCTGGGTGAGCCCGGCGGTCGCGTCGAGGAGGCGCCCGTACAGGGCACCCGGTGTCCCCGCCCCGCTGAGCACCAGCTCGAACGCCTGCACGCCACGCATCACGCCCTGGTGGTAGGCGTGACCCTCGTGGTCGTGGGTCTCCCGCATCCGTGTCACGTAGGACGCCAGGCTGGCCCGCAGTCCCTGGACCGCTTCGTCGGCCACCGGCAGCTGATCGATCGACATCATGTGCACCTCCGTGCCCAACCTCGCGCACGCTCGACCGTTCTGGCGGCTCGTTGCAGGATCTGCACGGAGGTGGCGAACTGCTCCGGGTCTGCATCGTGCGTGCTGAATTGATCCTCAAAGCCCGTCTTTGAGGATCAATTCAGCACGGACGTTGCCCCCGGCAGGGGTCAGCCGGACAGCCCGGCCTTCGCCGCGAGCACGCGCCGCGCAGCCGCGTCGACCTTCTTCGCGAAGGCCGGGTCCGTGCGGGCCTTCGCCACGAGGGCGTCCGCCATCGCCGGGGCGACGGAGGGGTCGGCGGAGGCCAGCACCAGGTCCACGCCGGCGTCGACGGCGTCGACCGCGCGCCTGCCGGGCGACCAGCCCTGCACCTGGGCGGCGGCCGACAGGTCGTCCGTCATGACGACGCCGTCGAACCCGAGCTCCCCGCGCAGGAGGCCGTCGACGACGACGGGCGAGAAGGCCGCCGGGGCGTCGGGGTCGATCCGGTCGTACACGGCGGTGGACATCATCACGTACCGCGCGCCCGCGTCGATGCCGCGCGCGAAGACCCGCACGGAGTCGGAGTCACGGGTGGTGACGTCGTCGGTCACGTGCGTCGTGGTGTCGGTGTTCGTCGTGACCCGGCCGAGGCCCGGGAAGTGCTTGATCACCGGCTCCACCCCGGCGGCGCGCTGCCCGGCGCTGAACGCGTTCGCCGAGCTCACCACGGTCTGCGGGGTGAAGCCGTAGTTGCGCTGGAACGCGCCGACCGGCGGGTTGTCCGCGGCGTCCGCCTCGTCGACGAGGTCCATCACGGGGGCGAGGTTGAGGTTGACGCCCGCGGCGGCGAGCTCGTCGCCCCACCCCCGCGCGCGCCGGCGCAGGGTGGCCGGGCTCCACGTGGCCTGCTCCGTGGCCTCCGGGATGTCGGAGAATCCGGGCCCCCGCAGCACCTGGACCTTCCCGCCCTCCTGGTCGGTCGCCACGAGGAGCGGCGTGCCGTGCGTCGAGCGCCGGGACACCAGGGCCGTGTACTCGTCCACCAGCTCGCGGGTCGCGGCCACGCCCGCCGTGCTGCGGCCGTGCAGGAAGAGGTTGCCCACGTGCTTGTCGCGGATCGCCTCGGCGCTCACGGCGGCGGGGTCGCTCACCGACACCCCGACCATGATCAGCTGGCCCGCCTTCTGCTCCCACGTCCAGCCGGCGAGCGGGTCGTCGGCCGGCTCGGACGGACCGGTGCTGGACGGGGCCGGGCTCGGCGTCGTCGTCCCGGCCGTCGTCCCGGTGGGTGCCGGGGAGGAGGTCGGGGACGGCGTCTGCTCCGGGGACGCCGGGGCGCTCGTGCCGGACGGCGCGGACGACGTCGCCGGGGCCGACGTCGGCTCGCTCCCCGGCCCGGAGCAGGACGCGAGGACGGCGCCGGCGGCGAGCAGCGCGGCGAGGCGCGCCGCCCGCCGACGGAGGATCACGCGCGTCGGGCAGGGGCACCGTCGCGGTGCGCGAGGGTGGCGAGCGCGTCCTGCCAGTGGGCCTGCGAGCCGCTCGCGTGCTGGGCCGTGTCGATGTTCTCCTGCCGCACGGAGACGACCGTACCCGTTTCGTCCGCTTCGAGCACGATGCGGATCTCGTGATAGTTGTCCGGCACGTCCTCGAGCTCGGACAGGGGCGAGAAGTGCGTGAAGTGCAGCAGCCGGGGACGGTCGACCGCGATCACCACGCCCTTGTCGGCGAACTGGCGGCCGAAGAAGTGGCCCTCGAACGTGACGGGGCTGCCCGGCTGGAAGTCCGTCTCGATGTTCGCGCCCAGCATCCACCGCGCGCCGGGATGCATGAGCTCCGCCCACACCCGCTCGGGCGGCTGGGTCACGTGGATCGACGCCTCCGCGACGTGGGGGTAGCGATGGGGGGACGCGCCGCTGGGGCTGGTCATGGGGGTTTCCTTCCGCCGGCTCCGGTTCGCCTCGACCCTATGTCCGCCTCGGCCTGCTGTCTGCCTCGTTCTCGCCTCCGCCTCCGCCGGGCGCGTCGCGCCGCAGCCGCCGCACCAGGTCGAGCACGTCGTCGACGGACTGCGCGGGGTCGGTGACGGGGGCCTGCACGTGCCGCACGACGCCCGCCGGATCCACCAGGAGCGTCACGCGCTTGAGCCGGTCGGCGCCGCCCGCACGGAAGACCGGCAGGCGCAGCGCCGAGGCCGCGAGGCCGTCCTGGTCCGACGCGAGCAGGTACGGCAGGTCGGCGTGCGCCGCGAACGCCGCCTGCTGCTCGGGGTGCTGGGTGCTCACGCCGAGCACCCGTGCGCCGGCCGCCTCCAGGTCGGCGTGCCGGCGGCCGTAGGTGACGCACTCGAGCGTGCAGCCGCTCGTGCCCGGGACCTCGCCCCAGCGCGGCGGATACCCGTGGGTGCCGGGAGCGTAGGCGCCAGGGAAGAAGAACAGCGCGGTCCACCGGTCCGGGTCCACCAGGCGCACCGTGGAGCCGTCGTGCGCCGTGAGCTCGACGTCGGGCACACGTGCGCCCTCCAGCGCCCGGGCGCGGGCGAGGTCGCCGTCGCCCAGGGTGCCGTCCAGCGTGCCGTCGCCCAGGACGAACCGCGTGCCCCACTCCTGCAGGGCGAGCAGCACCGGCAGCAGACCCTCGCCGCGCGCCGTGAGCCGGTAGTCGTGGCGGGGCGGGCGTTCGGAGTAGGGCACCTTCTCCAGCACGCCGTGCTCGACGAGCGACCCGAGCCGCTCCGTGAGGGCCCGGCGGGACAGGCCGAGCTCGCGGTCGAAGCCTTCGAAGCGGGTGACGCCGGCGGCGGCCTCGCGGACGATCAACAGGCTCTGCCAGTCGCCGACGACGCCGAGGGACTGGGCGATGCCGCACGAGCTGTCGGCAAGGTCCTCGCGGCGCATGGGGGTCATCCTCTCGCCGGGCCGGGGTGCACGTCCATCCCCGGCCATACGGTAAGTTCCAATCTGGAACTTACCCCGTTCCGACGCTGTGAGCGGGCGATTGGCCCTGTTTCGCCGCAGGACAGGGCC
>NZ_JBHUWC010000064.1:0-19182 GCF_042670225.1 Isoptericola sp. NPDC057191
GTGCCGGCCGCCCGCGCCGGGGCCCGGTCAGCTGGTGGCGCGGCGGCGGCCTGCACAGCCTCGTCTTCCTCCTGCCGCTGCTGGTGATCTTCGGGGTCTTCTCGTGGTTCCCGATCGTCCGCGCCGTCCTCATGAGCGTCCAGGAGACCAACCTCGTCACCGACCCGACGTTCGTCGGGCTGGACAACTTCCGGCACGTCCTGGCCGACCCGCTGCTGTGGAAGGCCGTGCGCAACACCCTCTACTTCGCGTTCCTCGCGCTGCTGTTCGGGTACCCCGTGCCGCTCGTCGCCGCGGTGCTCATGCGTGAGGTGCGGCGCGGCCGCGGCCTGTACTCGGCGCTGGCGTACCTGCCCGTCGTCGTGCCGCCCGTGGTCGCGGTCCTGCTGTGGAAGTTCTTCTACAAGGGCGGGCCCACCGGCGTGTTCAACACGATCCTCGGCTGGGTCGGGCTCGGCCCGTACCCGTGGCTGCAGGACGCGTCGTGGGCCATGCCGTCGCTCGTGCTCGCGGCCACCTGGGCCGGCGCTGGCGGCACCGTGATCATCTACCTCGCGGCGCTGACCAGCGTGCCTGCGGAGCTGTACGACGCGTCGGAGGTGGACGGCGCCGGCCTGTGGCGCAAGATCTGGCACGTCACCCTGCCCCAGCTGCGCGGCGTCCTGTTCATCACGCTGATCCTCCAGGTCATCGGCACCGCGCAGGTCTTCCTCGAGCCGTACCTGTTCACGGGCGGCGGGCCGAACAACGCGACCGTCACCGTGCTGCTGCTCATCTACCGGTACGCGTTCCAGAACAGCCTCGGCGGCGACTACGGCGCCGCGACCGCGCTGTCCCTCATGCTCGCCGGCGTCCTCGCCGTCTTCTCGGTCCTCTACTTCCGCCTCACGCGGTCCTGGAGCACGTCATGACCCTCACCACCGCCGTCCGGCCGCGCCGGACCTCCCCGGCCGACGACGGCGACCGTGGCGCGCTGTCCGGGCCGGACTGGCGCCGCCCGTCCGTCCGCTGGGGGATGGGCGGCACGCACGTGCTGCTGCTCCTGCTGCTCGTCGTGGTCGGCCTCGGGCCGATGCTGCTCCTGGCGAAGTTCGCGGTGACGCCCACCCAGGACATCCTGCGCACGCCGATGGCCGTCTTCCCGCACGGCATCGCGTGGGAGAACCTCGAGCGCGCCTGGAACGACGTGCAGATCAGCCGCTACTTCATGAACACCGTCTGGCTCGCCGCCGGGTCGTGGTTCGTGCAGCTCGTGGTCGCGACGACGGGCGGCTACGCGCTGTCCGTGCTGCGCCCGCGGTACGGCCGCGTCGTGCAGGCGTTGGTGCTGTCGACGATGTTCGTGCCCGCCGTCGTGCTGCTCGTGCCCCTGTACCTGACGATCCTCGACCCGCCGCTGCTGGGCCGGTCCCTCGTCGACAGCTTCTGGGCCGTGTGGCTGCCCGCCGGGGCCAGCGCGTTCAACGTCCTGCTGGTGCAGCGGTTCTTCGACTCGCTGCCGCGGGAGGTCTTCGAGGCGGCCCGGGTCGACGGCGCGGGGCCCTACCGGCTGTTCTGGTCGGTCGTGCTGCCGATGTCGAAGCCGATCCTCGGCGTCGTGTCCGTCTTCGCGGTGATCGCGTCGTGGAAGGACTTCCTCTGGCCGCTGCTGGTGCTGAAGGACCCCGCGATCCAGCCGCTGTCCGTGCGCCTGCCCGCCATCGAGGCGTCGACCGACCTCGGCGTCTTCCTCGCGTCGCTAGCCATCGCGACCGTGCTCCCCGTGGTGATGTTCCTGGGCTTCCAGCGCCTGTTCCTGCGGGGCGCCGGGCTCGGGGGAGCGGTCAAGGGGTAGTGCGGGCGCAGGTCACCCGTCGTCCGCCGTTGACGCAAGGGGCGTCCGATGCTGATATATGCCCAGATCAGCGAACATTCCGGAGGAACGACGTGACCCAGCACGACCCGACGACCGACAACCCGGGCGCCGCCCGGTCCACGGTGCGCTACCGCGGGCGGCACCTGCCGATGGTCGCGGTCGTCGTCGCCGCCACCATCGCGACAGCCCTGGCGTACAGCGGCATGGTGCTCTTCGGCCTGGAGGTCGCCGGCATGTCGCCGGCGGAGGCCTACGCCCTGGCGGGCTTCCTCGAGGTGAGCCTCGTGGCCGTCGCCCTCATGGCGCGCAACGCCGCGCTGGAGGGCCGCCCCTACGGCGTGCTGCTCACGCTGACCTGGATCCTGTCCGGGACGTCCGGCATGTTCGCGGCGCTGCACGAGATCGCCGTGCCCGACGCGAGCACGCCGTACATGGTCGCCTTCCGCTTCGTGCCGCCGCTGGTCGCCGCCCTCATGTGGCACCTGGCCCTCGTGGGCGAGAGGCACCTGGTCACGGGGCACACCCTCGACGAGCGACGGCGCGAGCACCGGGTGCACCAGTACGTGACCGCGCTCGAGCTGTGGCGCGACGCCCGCCTCGACAGCACGGGCAACCGGGGCGGCATGCGCAAGGTGCGGTCGGCGCACCACCGCCAGCGTGCCGCGCGCGACGCCGCGCTGAAGCTGCTGACCGTCGAGGACTTCGAACGTCGCATGCAGGTGTGGGTCGAGCGGCTCGAGGCCGCCGAGCGGCACGGCAACCGGCTCGACCTCATCGGCGCGAGCTCCGTCAACCGCGGCGTCGTCCGCCCGTCCGGCGCCGCCCGCCCGTCGGGGCAGCAGGCCGTCACCGCGGGTCCGTCCCTGCCCTCCCTGGCCTCGCTCGTCGCGGCGCCCGAGCCCGTCGTCACGACGACGGTCGCCGGCGCGGACGACCCCTTCGCCGACGAGTTCCGGTCGGCGCTGACCGGCTCGACGCCGGTCGTCACGGCGGAGGGGGACCTCGAGGGCACGGCGGGAGACGACGCCGGCCGCACGGCGGACGACGCCCCGGAAGAGGCGGAGTGGTTCGACGACCTCGAGGAGCAGCTCGCCGCAGACGCGTCCGCGCCGGAGCCCGACGACGCCGCGCAGCGGGACGCTCAGGCCGCCGCCGAGGCCGGGCTGCCGGGGACCGGGGAGCCGCTGCCGGAGACCGGGCACACCCGACGGGTGGAGGTCTTCGACCTGCTCCAGGAGACCGACCCGGCGCTGGGGGACGCCCTGGCTCAGCGGTCGGCGTTCCTCACCGCGCACGGGACCTCCACGCCCCAGGACGCCGAGGCGGCGGTGGCCGAGGCGGCTGCCGCCGAGGACGGCGACGGGCCCGTCTCCGACCGCGACCGCCACATCGTCGCGCTGGCCGGCGACGGGCTCAGCCACCGCGAGATCGCCGAGCGGGTCGAGGTGTCCCCCTCGACGGTCGGGCGCGTGGTGAAGCGGTACGTCCCTGCCTGAGTCCTTCTGGTACTCCGGGCGCCCCCGGGCACCCTCGGGCGGTCAGGTGGCCGGGGTGACGTCGGCGAACGAGTACGGCGGCCAGGGACCGAGGTAGCGGATGCGCGCCGCCGGGACCTCCTCCTGGATGCGGGCGAGCTCCTGCCCGACACGGTCGACGTCCACGAGCGGGACCAGCAGCGCCACCCCGAGCACCGGGACGACACCGGGCTCCGGGTGCGTGCGGCGGTTCTCGGTGATGTCCTCCGCGGTCCTCGCCAGCCGGCGCCGCAGGTCGGGGTAGAGCTCGTCGGCCAGCGCCCCGGCCGCGTCGCGCTCGACCTGCTCCAGCCGTTTCGTCAGCAGCCGCCGCACCCCCGGGGGCCGTTCGGCCATCTCGGTGCGCAGCGCGTCGGCGTCGGGGGCGCCGGCCGCGGCGGCCTGCTGGTCGAGCCCGATCTCCACCTGCAGCTCGGCGCGCCCGGTCAGCTCGTCCAGCCTCGCCCGCAACGGCTGCGCGTGGTCCGCCAGCCAGGACTCGAGGCGCTGCTGCGCCGGTTCCTGCGCCGTGCCCGCCACGATGACGTTGAAGCTCATCGGCAGCACCGCACCGGTGGCCTGCCACAGCCGGTCCACCACGTCGCTGTGCTCCACCACCCAGCGGCGCACGTGGTCGTCCGGCCCCGAGTACGGTCCGGACGACCGGCGGTGCACGACGGCGGTCAGCCCGTGCGCCGTCACACGGTCCAGCGGCGCCCCGTCGACCCCCGTGCCGAGGTCGTCGGGCGCGTCCGGCGTGACGGCGTACAGGTACAGCCCCTCCGACACCGCGTCGTCCTGCGGCGGGACGCTCTGCGTCGGGGCGGTCATGCGCCGCTCCGCGAAGCCTGCTCGTCGTCGACCCAGCGGCTCGGGTTCACGAGCCGGTCGACGACGTCGTCCACGACGTCGTCGAGCCCCTGGCGCAGGTCCGCGACCGAGGCGGTGAGGCCGTGGTCCGCCTTGATGGACTCCAACGCGTCGTCGAGGTCGAGCAGCGCCTGACCGAGGCGCTCCTGCTCCTCCTCGGTGAGCTCGCCCCCCTCCAGCCGTCGGATCGCCTGGCCCTCGAGGGCCTCCTGGATCACCTCGACGAGGGTCACGACCAGGGTGAGCACGCCGTTCTTCAGGCTGTGCTCGTCGATGGTGAGGGTCATGCGTCGCCTCCCTGCAGATGGTGGACGGACGTGGAGAGGGCGCGTGCCCAGTCGGCGTCTCTCGTGGCGAGCAGGACGGTGCCGGACTCGCCCGTGACGGCGAAGGCCTGGCGACCCACCGGGGTCCTGCCGGTGTGCGCCTGGACGTCGCGGACCTCGCGCAGGCGGACGGCGGGCCTGGCCTCGCCCGCTCCCTGCCAGGTCAGGCCGCCCCGGCCGAGGGTGCCGGTGCCGCCGCGCCAGACCGGCGACCCGGCACGTTCCTCGCGGTACCAGACGGGGGCACGCAGGTCCGGGGTGCGCCCGGCGGCCGGGTCCTCACCGCGGTGCTCGCGCAGCAGCCCCTGGAGCCGCTCCGGTGCCGCCGCCGAGAGCAGGGTGGTGCCCGAGGGCGTGGTCACGGCGACGCGCTCGCGCTCCTCCCCGCCCACCGAGAGCTCCGTGCGCAGCTCGACCCCGGTGATGTCGTCGAGGGACGTCTGCCACAGGAGCTCGCGGGGGTCCGCGCGCCACACCAGGAGACGCCGGGTGGTGAGGTACACGGTGCCCGGTCGCCACGTCGTCGGCGGCTCGTCCCGGCGGTGCCCGCCCGCCATCCGTGCCACCACGTCCTCGTCGGGCTCGAGCGGCACGTGGCGGGCGAGGGACTCACGGACCCAGGCCCGCGTCTGCTCGTCCCAGCCGCGCATCATCCCGTGCTCCAGCATCGTCTCGACGCCGGCCACGGCGGCGCGCAGGTTCACGCCGATGAGCGGGATGTCCGCCACCGTGATGATGAGGTCGAGGTCGAGGTACACCCCCTTGTCGAGCAGCGCGTTCAGCAGGTCCGGAAGGGTGGCGTGCAGGTCCCGGGTGGGCTGCAGCGCCGCCCCGCCGTCCGGCTCGTGCGTGCGCAACGACGGAGTGGATCGGGCGAGCGTGCCGGTCATCGCCGTTTCCCGCGCCCCGAGCCCTCGGAGCTGTCGTCGTCCTGGGCGGGGGACGACGTGCCCTCCACCTCGCGCCGGGGGCCGCCGTCGCGCTGGACCAGGGCGCTCTCCCACCCGCACCAGGGGCAGTACTCCTCGAGGAGCTGCGCGGTGGGCGCCGTCTTGCCGCAGCTCGGGCACGTCTCCTTCGGCTCGATCGCCTGCTGCCAGGCCACCGTGTCGCGGTCGGTGCCCGCCGGGAACTCCAGGCCGTACCGCGCCGCCGTGTCGAAGGACGCCAGCGCTGCACGGATGCGGATCCCGAGGAGCTCCACACCCGCCACCGACACCATGATGTCGGCGTTCACCACCAGACCCTTGTCGAGCAGGGTCTCGACCACCTGCATGAGCGTGCCCTCGCGGGCGCGCTGCGGCTGCATCGGGCCGTCCGAGCCGGGGACCACCGTCATGCCGCGTCGCCCCTTCCGGTGCCGTTCCGAGCCTGCTGCACTCCTGGTTCCCTCCGGTCGCCTGTCCTGCTGTCGCCCCGGGTCACCGTTCCGTCCGGCCCCGGACGTAGCGGCGTCCCCGGGTCACGCCGAGCAGCCCGCCGTCGGGGTCGAGCCGCACCTCGTACTCCGCGAGGACGTCCGACGTGCTGGGCACGTGCGCGTCCTCCAGCACCTCGACGGTGACGATCCAGCCGTCGGCGTCGCGCTCGATCCCCACCACGCCCTCGGGGTCGTGGTGGCTCAGCTCCTTGAGCTGCCGCACGGCGAGCCGCGCGGCACCCTGGGCGTCGAGGCGGCCGCGGGACGGCGGGTCGTCCTGAGGTTCGTCGTCCTCGGGCGCCTCGTCCTCGTCGGCCGGGTCGTCCTCCTCGGGCGGGTCGTCCTCGGGCGCCTCGTCGTCCTGAGGTTCGTCGTCCTCGGGCGCCTCGTCGTCCTGAGGCTCGTCCTCGGGCGCCTCGTCATCCTGAGGCTCGTCGTCCTCGGGCGCCTCGTCCTCGGGCGCCTCTTCCTCAGGCGCCTCTTCCTCAGGCGCCTCGTCGGTCGGAGCGTCCTCGTCGGACACCTGCTCCTGCTCCTCGACGTCGTCCGCCGTCTGCTCATGCGTCGCGGACGGCCTGCTACGGCGGGCCGGAGCGGCGTGCGCCTTCCTGGCCGGGCTCATGCTCTACCTCCCTGGCGGCGTCGGCTCGATTCCAGCAGCCGGGCGACCAGCTCGCGTTCCGCCGCGTCGGCCTCGGCGTCGTCGATCGTGTGCGCCTCCCGGGCGCGGGCGATCTCGTCGAGGCGCTGGCGGATGGTGCCCGGGTCGTACCACTCACGCTCGGCCTCCGAGCGCACCTGCTCGGCCACCCACACGACGCCCCGGACCGGGGCGAGCGGGAGGGTGACCAGTGCGCTCAGGAGACCCACGCGTCACACCTCCTCGGTGAAGTCGTACGGCGCCTGCGGCCCGACGAGGCGGACCGTCATGTGGTCGGCCACCTGCGCGGCCAGCGCCTCGAGCGCGACCTCGAGCCGCTCGACGTCGTCGTGGCGGACGAGGAGCGCCAGCTCGGCGATGTCCCCCGTCCGGGAGACCTCGTGCATCCGCGTCGCCCGGGCCAGCGGGGCGACGGTGGCGACCAGGCGTTGCTCGTCCCCGCCCCGCCGGCGCTCGAAGCCGGCCACGACCAGCTCGCCCAGGCGCATGCGGGCGTCGTAGGTGGACTCCTCGGAGCGGCCTCGGGTGAGGTCGCGCAGACGGCGGATCTCCGGCTCCTGCGCGACGAGCTCCGCGAGCACGGCGTCCTCCCGGTACCGGGCGGACACGGTGAGCTGCACCGAGCCCTCCAGGGCGCGCAGAGCCTCGGCGTGCTCCGCCTGCGCGCCCTGAGGGACGGCGTCCGGCAGCTCCTCGTCCGTCGTCAGGGTGCCGAACCGCACCGGGAGGACGGGCCGCGTGGCGGCGACCGCGTCCAGCACCCGCGCGTGGTCCCGGACGTCGTCGGGCAGTCCGACGTCGCGCTGCACCGGAGCGTCGGACACGAGCGCCGCCACCTGCTCGAGCGGCACGACGCGCACGGGCTGGCCGTCCACCCCGGTGAGGTCACCGGGTGGGCGGGTGCCCTGCGCTACCAGCCCGTACAGGTACAGCTCGGGCGTGCCGACCGTGGGATCTTCCGTCGTGCTCAAGGTCACGAGCTCTCCTGTCGCGACGTGCGCCGGCGGCTGCGCTGCGTCGACTTGTCGTCGTCCTCGCCGTCGTCCTTGTCGTCCTTGTTGCTGGTCAGCGCGTCCTTCGCGCCGGAGACCAAGCCCTTGGTCTTGCCGTGGGAGCCGCTCTCGGAGATGTCGTCGATCAGCTCGGGCAGCTGCCGGCCGCCCGTCTGCTCCAGGTCGAGGCGGTTCGTGGCCTCCGCGAAGCGCAGGTACGTGTCCACGCTCGCGATGACGATGCGGGCGTCGATCGTGATCAGCTCGATGCCGACCACGGAGACACGGACGAACGCGTCGATCACCAGCCCCTTGTCGAGGATGATGTTGATCACGTCGGCCAGCGACGATGACTGCGGGCGGTCCAGATATCCGCCGCCGGAGCGGCGGGTGGCGACCTCACTCATGCTTCCTCCTGGCTGCTCGTTCGGGTGGGACGGGTCCGGGGGTCACCGGGAGCGGCGGCGCCTGCTCGGCGCAGGCTCCTGGTCGCCGGCTTCCTCCTCGTCCTCGTCCTCGGCCTCGTCCTGGCCCTCGTCCTCGGCCTCGTCGGTGGGCTCGCCCTCGTCCGGCTCCTCGTCCTCCGGCTCCTCGTCCTCCGGCTCCTCGTCCTCCGGCTCCTCGTCCTCCGGCTCGTCGCCCTCCGGCTCGTCGCCCTCGTCCTCGGCGCCGGTCTCGACGTCGCCCTCCTCGTCCTGCTCTTCGTCCTGGTCCTCGCCCTCGCCCTCACCCTCGTCCTGGTCCTGCTCCTCGTTGAGGACGTCCTCGTGGGACTTGACGATCTCCTCGTCCTGGATCTCGGCGTGGTAGCCCTCGAGGTCGTCCGGGTGGAGCATGACGTCGGTCATGACGTAGTGGACGAAGAACTTGAGCTCGAGCCGCAGCCGGCGCCCGACGGGCCGCCACACGTTGGCGACCTTCTCCATGAACCCGCGCGGGCGGTACTCCACGACCGCCACGATGCGGGTCAGGTCGTCGGTGACGGCGTGGAACGTCACCGCGCCGCTCAGCGTGCCCTTCTCGCCCGTGGACTCCCACACCACCCGTCGGGTGGCGATCTGGTCGACGATCGTCGCCTCCCACTTGCGGTGGGAGAGGAACACCTTGCCCTCGAAGGAGACCTTGCCCTCGTCCTGGTCGAGCTTGGCCTTCTCCACCTTCTTCATGAAGTCGGGCCAGCGGTCGTACTCGGTCCAGGCGTCGTAGACGACGTCGATGGGCGCGCCGACGTCGATCGACTCGACGATGTTGATGTACCGGTGACCGCCGCTGCTCCCACCGCCGCCGCCGCTGAAGATGTCCTTGACCTTGTCCTTCAGACCGCTCGCCGCCGACTTGACGCCCGCCTTGAGGGGCGAGTCGCCCTCGGCGAGGCTCTTGGCGCCCGTGACGGCCGCGGAGCCGGTGGGGTTCTGGGCATAGTCGCTCAGCCGGTCCGTGACCGAGCCGACCTTGTCGCTCACCGTGCTGACGGCCTTGTCGCCGAACGCGCGGGCCAGACCGCCGAAGGAGTCCTTCAGGCCGCCGAGGCCGCCAGACAGGGGGGACTTCGCACTCTCGCTCATGGCTCTCTCCTCTCCGCCGCGATCAGGACGACTTGCGGGTGCTGGACGACCGCGAGCCGGAGGTCCGCGAGCTCGACGTCTTCGAGCCGGAGGACTTCGAGCCCGAAGCCTTCGAGCCGGAGGCCTTCGCGCCGGTGGATCGCGAGCCGGACGCCTTCGCGCCGGTCGACCGCGAGCCGGAAGACTTAGTGCCGGACGACGCGGAGCCGGAAGACTTCGAGCCGGACGTCCCCGTGCGCTGGCGCGGCGTGCTCGAGCGCGTGCTCGACCGGGTGCCGGACGACTCGTTCGCCGAGGTCGAGGACCGGCGGCGGCGCGCCGGCGCCTTCTTCTCGGCGGGCGGCTCCTCCTGCTCCGCCTCGTCGCCTTCGTCCTCAGGTGCTTCGTCCTCAGGTGCCTCGTCCTCGGGCGCCTCGTCCTCGGGCGCCTCGTCCTCGGGCGCCTCGTCGTCGGGCGCCTCGTCGTCGGGCGCCTCGTCGTCGGGCGCCTCGTCCTCGGGCGCCTCGTCCTCAGGTGCCTCGTCCTCGGGCGCCTCGTCCTCAGGTGCCTCGTCCTCGGGCTCCTCGTCCTCGTCGCGCTGCGACCCGGACTCAAGACGGGAGGTGAGGGAGTCGACGCGGCTGGTGACCGCAGCGAGAGCAGCCTCCTTGCCGGCGTCGACGAGCCGGCCGGTGACGTTCTCCGTCAGCTTCTTCACCTGGGGTGAGGAGGCGAAGTCGCGCAGACCCCCCAGGCTGTCGAGCAGGGCGCCGCGCGTCGACTCGTCGCGCAGGCGGTTCCCCGCCACTGCTGTTCCGAGCAGCACGGCAGTCTTCAACTTCTTGGTCCGGCCGAGCAGATAGCCCGCTGCCAGAATCGCTGCGAGCTTGACCTTGTCGTCCATCGCAACCTCCAACCGGTGGTCGTCGGTCCTCTCCAGCACGCTCCTCGACTGGATCTCCACCGTGGCACAGGCGGTCGATGCTTGCGAGCCCGTTGCTGCGGGCACCGGATGGACGACGACCGGCCGCCCGATCCTGCGCGGAGCAGCGACGGGCGGCCGGTCGTGGGTCGAACGGGCGTCAGGCGCGGGCGAACGTCCCCGCGAACGCGGTCCACGACTCCGGGGCGAGGCGCACGCGGGTCGTGCCGCCCTCGGCCGCCGAGGCGACGGCCGCGACGTCGACGACGGACCAGCACGTCTCGGTGACCTTGGCGGCGTGCTCGGGCCCCTCGACGGCGGGCTCGTGGTCCGCGACCATCTGCCAGCCCTCGGTCAGACCGAGCGAGGCGCCCACGTGGGTCAGCTCGACCTCGACCACCCGGTCCGACCGGTTGGTGAGGAACAGGCCGAGCGAGCCGTCGTCGTCCACCGTCGCGGCCGCCGTCACCTGGGGCGCGGACCCGTGCCGCGCCGTCTCGTAGGACGGCGACTCGACGCGGACGTCGAGCGCGGTGCCGCGCGCGAGGCGCGACGTCGTCGCGAACGGGTGGAACGTCGGCTGGCGCCAGGCGTCCCCGCCGGGGGCGGTCATGATCGGCGCGATGACGTTGACGAGCTGCGCGAGGCAGGCCACCGGCACCCGGTCGGCGTGGTTGAGGGGGGTCACCAGCAGGTCGCCCACCACGACGGCGTCGAGGCCCGAGTAGACGTCCTCGATGATGCGCGGCGCGTCGCGCTGGATCGGCAGGTTGGCCTCGCCCGGGAAGCGGGTCTCGAGGTACCAGACGTTCCACTCGTCGAAGCTGATGGTGATCTTCTTGTCGCTGCGACGCTCGGCGCCGACGGCGTCGGCGGACGCCACGACGCGGTCGATGAAGCGGTCCATGGCGGTGCCGGACGCGAGGAAGGACGCGCGGTCGCCGCCGACCTCCTCGTAGTACGCGTGCATGGAGACGTGGTCGACGAGGTCGTACGTGTACGACAGGACGGTGCGCTCCCACTCGCCGAACGTGGGCATCTGCATCGACGACGAGCCGCACACGATCAGGGAGATCGACGGGTCCACGAGCTTCATCGCCTTGCCGGCCTCGGCGGCGAGCTTGCCGTACTCGTGCGCGTCCTTGTGCCCGATCTGCCAGGGGCCGTCCATCTCGTTGCCGAGGCACCAGAGGTGGACGCCGTACGGCTCGGCGCGGCCGTTCGCGATGCGCAGGTCGGCCCACCGCGTCCCGGCCTCCCCGTTGCAGTACTCGACGAGCGCGGCCGCCGCGTCGACGCCGCGGGTGCCGAGGTTGACGGCCATCATCGGCTCGACCCCCTCGCGCTCGGCCCACTGCAGGAACTCGTCGGTGCCGACGAGGTTGGGCTCGACGGTCCGCCACGCGAGGTCGAGGAACGGCTTGCGCTGCTCGACGGGACCGACGGCGTCCTCCCACACGTAGTTGGAGACGAAGTTGCCGCCGGGGTAGCGCACCATCGGCACGCCCAGCTCGTGGACCAGGTCGGCGACGTCGCGGCGGAAGCCGTGGGCGTCCGCGGCGGGGTGGCCCGGCTCGTAGATGCCGGTGTACACGGCGCGGCCGAGGTGCTCGACGAACGAGCCGAACAGGCGGCGGTCCACGGTGCCGCGGCGGAAGTCGGGGTGCAGGGTGACCCGGGCGTGGGGATCGGTGCTCAGGTCGGTGCGGGGATCGGGCATGGGTCTCTCTCACGTTCCTCGTCGAAGTGTCGATGACGCATTACAACGATGTAGAGTCAATCATGGTCGCCAGGGACGGCACCAGGGGTCAGGACGTTCTGATCCCACGACTCGAGGAGGAATCGGCATGCGCAGGAGCCCGGCAACCCTGACGGCGTCCACCGCACCGACGCATGCCGCAGGGCCCGTGGGCGGCACGCTGCCCGCGGCGCGCACCCGCCCGCTGCCGGCCGGCGCCGTGCGGCTGTCGGCCACCGGTCACCTCGGGGCGTGGCAGGAGCGCAACGCCGCCGCGACGATCCCGCACTGCCTGGACGCGCTGGAGACCTCCGGCGCCCTGGACAACTTGCGCCGCGTGCTCGACCCGGCCGACCCGGAGCACCACGACGGCCCGTACCGCGGCTTCAACTTCGCCGACTCGGACGTGCACAAGACGCTCGAGGCGGTCGCCTGGGAGTCGGCCCGCGCGGGGGAGCCGCGGCACGAGGACGCGGTGCGGCGCGTGGTGGACCTGCTGCGCCGGGCGCAGGCGCCGTCGGGCTACCTCGGTTCGCACGTGCTGGGCTCCCGCGACCCGTCCGACGCGGCGCCGTCGGGCAGGCCGTACGGCGACCTGCGCTGGGGCCACGAGCTGTACGTGCTGGGGCACCTGGTGCAGGCGGGCGTCGCACGCGCCCGCGCGACCGGCGAGGACGACCTGCTCGACCTCGCGATGGGCTGGGCCGACGACGTCGTCGCGCGGCTCGCGGACGGCGAGGAGCTGGTCTGCGGCCACCCCGAGGTGGAGACCGCGCTGGTCGAGCTGTACCGCGAGACCGGCGACCCGGCCTACCTCGACGCCGCCCGCCGCATGGTGGACCTGCGCGGCCACCGTCGCCTCGGGGCGGGCCCGTTCGAGCCCGTGTACCACCAGGACGCGACGCCGGTGCTCGAGGCGGAGGAGGTGGCCGGGCACGCGGTGCGCCAGCTCTACCTGCTGGCGGGGGTGACCGACCTCTACCTGGAGTCCGGCGAGCGGGCGCTGCTCGACACCGCCGTCCGCCTGTGGGACGACGCGCACGGGCGGCGCACCTACGTCACCGGCGGCATGGGGTCGCGGCACAAGGACGAGTCCTTCGGCGACCCGTACGAGCTGCCGCCGGACCGCGCGTACGCCGAGTCGTGCGCGGGCGTGGCGAGCGTGCTGTGGGACTGGCGCATGCTGCTCGCGACGGGGGAGTCGCGGTACGCCGACTCGCTGGAGCACGCGCTGCACAACGTGGTCGCGGCCGCGTCGTCGACCGACGGCACCGCGTTCTTCTACTCCAACCCGCTCCAGGTGCGCGACGGGCACGACGGCGCGGACGAGTACCAGGCCTCCGGGCGGCGCGCCTGGTTCGCCTGCGCGTGCTGCCCGCCCAACCTCGCACGGCTCGTCGCCTCGTTGCACACGATGGTCGCGACGCTCGACGCCGACGGTGCGCTCGCCGTGCACCTGTTCGCCGACGCGGACCTGGCCGTGCCGGGCTCCGCCGTGCGGCTAAAGCTGCGCACCGGCTACCCGTGGGACGGCGACGTCCTCCTGACCGCCGACGCGCCGTCCCCGGTGCCGCTGGCGCTGCGCCTGCCCGGCTGGGCCGACGCGGCGCGCACGCGCCTGGAGGTGGACGGCGAGCCGGTCGACGTCGCGTCGGCACTGGACCGGCGCGGGTACCTGCGGGTGGCGGCGGGGGCGCGCCGCGTCCGGCTCGTCCTGCCCCTGGAGCCGCGCGTGCTGCGCGCGCACCCGCGCGTGGACGCGGTGCGCGGCTGCGTCGCCCTGGCGCGCGGACCGGTCGTGCACTGCGTGGAGCAGGTCGACCACCCGGGCGTGGTCCTCGACGACGTCGAGCTCGACCTCGCCGCGGGCGTCACCGTCGGCCCGGCGGACGACGCGCTCGGCGTCGGGGCGACGCTCCGCGCCGTCGGCCGCGCGCGGCCGGCCGCGGGCCGCGCGCTGTACTCCGACGTGCCCGACGACGTGCCCGAGATCTCGCCCGACGTGGTGCACGTCGCCGTGCGAGCGGTGCCCTACGCTGTGTGGGGCAATCGAGCAGAGGGCCCGATGCGTGTGTGGATCCCGGTCTCTGCGCCCCCGCGGCCCGGCGACCGACGACGGTCGGGGAGGTGAGCGGCATGCGTGTGACCATGCACGACGTGGCGCAGCGCGCGGGCGTGTCGATCAAGACGGTGTCCAACGTCGTCAACGGGTACCCGCACATCCGGCCCGAGACGCGCGAGCGGGTCGAGGAGGCCATCGAGCACCTCGGCTACCGCCTCAACACCACCGCCCGGAACCTGCGCACGCAGCGCACGGACATGATCACCCTCGCGGTGCCGGAGCTGCGCCTGCCGTACTTCGCCGAGCTCGCGGACTCCGTGATCCGCGCCGCCGAGGAGCAGGGGCTCACCGTGCTCATCGAGCAGACCGGGTCGGTGCGGGAGCGGGAGATCGAGCTCCTCGACGGCCGCCGCCGGCACCTCACCGACGGCGTGATCTTCTCGCCGCTGGCGCTCGGGCAGGACGACGTCGACCTGTTCGCCGTGGACTTCCCGCTCGTCGTGCTGGGCGAGCGGGTCTTCGACGCCCCGGCCGACCACGTGACGATGAACAACGTGGCCGCGGCCCGCGCCGCCACGCTGCACCTCGCGTCGCTCGGGCGGCGCCGCATCGCCGTCGTCGGCGCGCACGAGGGCGAGCTGGTCGGCTCGGCGGCGCTGCGCACCGAGGGCTACCGCCAGGGCCTCGCCGCCGCGGGCCTGCCCTACGACCCGGAGCTGGTGAGCGAGGCCGGGCTGTGGCACCGGTCGACAGGGTCGGAGTCGATGGGCCGGCTGCTCGACTCGGGCATCGAGATCGACGCCGTCTTCGCGCTCAACGACGCGATGGCGCTCGGCGCGCTGCACGCGCTGCACGCCCGCCGGGTGGACGTGCCGGGCGACGTCGCGCTGATCGGCTTCGACGACGTCGACGACGTGCGGTACTCGGTGCCGACGATCAGCTCGGTGGACCCGGGGCGCGAGCAGATCGCACGCACGGCCGTGGACCTGCTGGTCGAGCGGATCGCGGGCGGCTCCGACCGTCCGTTCCGCCGCGTGGTCCCGGGCTCCCGCGTCGTCGGCCGGGAGTCGACGGGCGACGCGGCGGAGGGCGCGGAGAACGTGGTCGCCGTGCAGCCCGGCGGCGACGAGGAGATCGTGGTGGGCCTCAGCGCGACGGCGTGAGGCGGGTCGCGCGCCGGCGTCACGCCCAGCGGCACGGTGGTCAGCCTCCGGCCGCGCCCCCGGCGACCTGTGCGTCGATCCGGTCGAGCCGGTCGGTCGCGAGGCGGGCCGTGGCCCACAGCCAGAACGCGGGCCCGGCCAGCACCGCGAGCAGCGGCAGCACCCCCGCGGCGATGAGCACGACCGCCGCCACGACCAGCACGGCGAGCGACGTCGCAGGCGCGAGCAGGGGGAGCAGCAGCAGGAGCCGCCAGGTCTCCACGACGCCCCGGGCGTAGCGCGCGACGACCACCGGCCAGCAGGCGAGCACGACGGTGGCCCAGGCGCCGACGACGAGCAGCCCCGCCTGCAGCACGGCCCTCGCCGGCCCGTCGAGCAGGTGGAGCACGACGCCGTCGCACCACAGCAGCGCGGCGACCGCCCACACCGGGGCGAACAGCGCGTTGGTGCGGCCGAAGCCCTCGCGCCAGGTGCGCCAGAAGGTGTGCCACGGCGTCGGCTCGGCCGTCATCCTCCCGGCCACGACGCCCCCGGCGCGCAGCGCGGGCCCCAGCCCGAGCAGGACGCCGCCCGCGAGCGTCCCCAGCGCCACCATGGCCGTGACCTCCACGAGCAGGGTCGCCCAGCGCAGCGCGAGCATGACGCCGCCCGACCACCCGGGCACCTCGGCGTCGGCCACGGCGCCGGCCACCCCCGCCGCGGGCGCGTCGGGCCGGCGGCGCGTGGGCTCGCGGTCTGCGCGGGCGGTCACGGCAGCCTCGTCGCGAGCGTGACGCGGCCTGCGTCGTCGAGCGCCTCGAGGCAGAGGGTGGCGCGGTCGCGCACCGCGTCCCACCCCGGGTGCACGACGGCGGACACCGCCGCGCCGTCGTGCGCGACCCAGGTGAACCGTCCGTCGCCCAGGGGGCGCACGTCGTCGAGCGGGCCGAGCTCACCGACGACGGCGTCCTGCACGTGCGTCGGGTCGGCGCCGGGGTCGAGCTGCTCCCAGGTGCCGCCGAGGGCGTCCGGGCCGGACGGCCAGCGCGTCGTGTCGTCGACCTCCCGGTCGGCTCCGGCCCAGGGCTGCGGGGACACCAGCGGCCAGCCGTCGTGCGTCCACACGAGACGCCGCAGCTGCAACCGGTGCTCGGTGGGCGCCTCGGCGTCGCGCACGTGGTGCACCAGCAGCTGACGGGCGTGCGAGCCACCGTCCGGCGTGGCCACCTGCTCGCTGAGGACCGACGCGTGGCCGGGGGCGAGGATGCCGGGGCCGCCGACGTGCCGGTGCCCGGAGAGCACGGGCACCCCGACCGTCCACGGGTCGGCCTCGACGTCCGTCAGGAGCCGTCCGGTGCGGTCGCGGAACGGGCCGGTGACGGCGTCGCCCACGGCTGCGCGCAGGTGGTAGCTGCGGGCGAGGGAGTCGTAGGAGACGAGCAGCGCCCAGCCGCCGCCCGGGCGGGGGAGCGCGAACGCGCCCTCGACCGCGCCGTCGGCCTCCCGCGCGCGCCGGGCCAGGAGCCGGCCGGGCGCCTCGTGCAGCGCGCCCGGGCCGGGCACGAACCCCTCGGCGACGAACCCGGTGCCCGCGTCGAGTGGGAGTGCGTGGATCCCGCTGAAGAAGGACCCGTACACGAGCCACTGCGTCCCGTCGGGCTCCGTCACGACGTTCGCGTCGATGGCGTTGGGATGCCCGAGGCCCGCCGGCGGGTCCAGGTGCGCGCTCGCCACCACGATCCCCCGGTCGGTCCACGGGCCGGCCGGGTGCGGCGCGTCGGCGAGGCCGATCGCCGAGCGCCGCGACCCGAACGTCGACGCGGAGTAGTACATGCGCCACAGCGGCCCCGCGGGAGTCGCGACGCGCACCACCTCCGGCGCCCACAGCCCCTGCGCGCCGGACCACGCACCCGCCGGGCCCGGCACGCCGGGCAGCGCCCAGCCGTGCAGCTCCCACGTCACGAGGTCGGCGGAGCGCCGCACCTGCACGCCCCCGCGCACGGGTCCGTCCGACCGGGCGTCGGTGGAGAACAGCCAGTAGGTGCCGTCGTCGTCGCGCACCGCGGTGGGGTCGTGCACGTGCCGCCCGCCCCACGTCGACGTGTCGGGGGCGTCTTCGGACGAGGTCACCGTCGTCGTGCCCGCCGTCGTGCTCGTCGTCGTGCCGGTCATGTCAGCCCTTCGTCCCGGTCAGGGCGACGGACTCGATGATCTGCCGCTGGAAGATCAGGAACACCACGAGGATGGGCAGCACGGCCACCACGGACGCCGCCATGATCAGCGGGTAGTCGCGCTGCGTCGCGTACTCCACGTTCATGTTCGCGATGACCACCTGCAGCGTCTGCCGCTCGGGCGTGTTCAGGTACAGGATCGGCGCCAGGTAGTCGTTCCAGACCGCCATGAACCAGAGGATGAACTGGGCCGCGACCGCGGGACGGATGATCGGCATGATCATGCGCCAGAAGATCTGCCAGTAGGAGGCGCCGTCGATCTTGGCCGCCTCGACGAGGGAGTCCGGCACGCTCGACAGGTACTGGCGCAGGAAGAAGATCATCACGATGTTGCCGAAGATCGCCGGGACGATGAGCGGCCACAGCGTGTCCACCCACCCGATCTTCGAGAACATGACGAACTGCGGGATCATGATCGTCGGGAACGGGATCATGATGCCCGTGAGCAGGCCGACGAAGATCGCGTTCTTGAAGGGCATGCGCATCTTGGCGAGGGCGAACGCCGCCAGGGAGCACGTGAACGTGCCGATCACCGTGACGCTGAGCGACACGATGAGGCTGTTCTTGATGCCGTCGAGCACGTACGAGTCGGTCCACATGCGCACGTAGGTGTCCCACTGGGGGACCTCGGGGATCCACACCGGCGGCAGGGCGAAGACCTCGAGCTTGGTCTTCAGCGACGTGGAGAACATCCACACGAGCGGCGCGATCATGAAGACCGCGCCCGCGGCGAGGACGACCCACACGATCGTGTCGGTGAGGCGGGACCGGTTCCGGCGGCCGAGGCGCGAGCCGGTCGTGCCGGACGTCGACCCGGTGGTCGTGGGCGTGGCGGGCGTGGTGTCGGGCGTCGTGGCGGGCGTCGTGGTGGTCATGGGTGTCTCCCTGGCCTCAGTCGACGACGAAGCCGGCGTTGCGCCGGTTCAGCCGGAACTGGATGAGCGTGATGACGAGGATGAGGAGCCCGAGCACCACCGACATCGCGGTGGCGTAGCCCATCTGCTGGTACCGGAACGCCTGGAGCCAGATGTGGTAGACGACCGACGCCGTGGAGTACTCCGGGCCGCCGGTGGGCGTCATGATCTGGATCTCGATGAAGATCATGGCGCCGCCGATGATCTGCGTGACCACGAGGAAGAAGGTCACCGGCTGCACCATCGGCAGCGTGATCGAGCGGAACTTCTGCCAGCCGCCCGCGCCGTCGAGCTCGGCCGCCTCGTACAGGGACCGCGGCACGGACTGGATCGCGGCCAGGTACAGCAGCATCGAGTACCCGAGCCCCTTCCAGACCGCCATCATGATGATCGCGGGCTTGGCCCAGGTCGGGTCGGCCAGCCAGTTCGGGCCGTCGATGCCGAAGATCGCGAGGAACTGGTTCACCAGGCCGAAGTCGCCGTTGTACGCCCACTGCCACAGGATCGCGATCGCGGCGATCGACGAGATGACGGGGACGTAGTAGATCGCGCGGAACGCGGCGCGGCCGAAGAGCTTGCGGTTCATCATCACGGCGAGCGCCAGCGAGAGCGCGAGCCCGATCGGGATGCCGATCATGTAGAAGAACGTGTTGAACAGCGTCTGGTGGAACCGCTCGTCGCCCAGCAGGGCCACGTAGTTGTCGAGCCCGATGAACGTCATCGGGCCGAGGCCGTTCCACCGGGTCAGCGACGCGTACAGCGCGAAGCCGGTGGGGTAGAGGATGAAGAGCAGGTAGCCGATCACGGGCGCGGCGACGAAGAGCAGCGCCCACCTCTTCTCGGAGCGGTGGAGCCGCGAGGACCCGCCGCGTCGTGGCGGCGCGGGCGCCGGGTCCGGCGCCGCGGGGCGGGTGCCGGCCGTGGCCGGCAGTGCGGTGGACGTCATCGCAGACTCCTTCGTCCAGGAACGTGCGGGGGAGGGCGGCGCGGC